>CAMDDY010000127.1 GCA_945893125.1 Bordetella parapertussis | reverse complement strand
GTCCGCCTCGTTCGGGCCGCACACCGACGCGCAGTGGGATCACCTGACACGCCACAACGCGAAGCAAAACACCGACGGCACATGGGCGATGAATTACGATCCGGGCATCGCGGCTCCGTTTCAAGCCGGCCCGATCCAGGATATTGAATTATGGAATTACTACGACCGTATCACCTGCCCCGCCCTGTTGTTACGCGGCGCGAATTCGGATTTGCTACTCCAAGACACCGCGCTGGCAATGACACAACGCGGCCCCAAGGCACGGCTGGTCGAATTCACCGGCATCGGGCATGCGCCGATGTTGCAGGGCGACGATCAAATTCAGGTCGTGCGAAATTTTCTACGCTCTTGAAAAAGGAAACACCATGGTCACTGTCTACGGCATCCGCAACTGAAGTACGATGAAAAAAGCCTTCGCGTGGCTCGAAGGCAATGACATCGAATACACCTTTCACGATTACAAAAAGCTCGGCGCGCCCGATGAGCGCGTCAAGGTCTGGATCAAGCAGAGCGGCTGGGAACGCGTGCTCAATACCAAGGGCAAAACCTTCCGCGATCTGCCGGCCGCTCGCCAGCAGGGATTGAACGACCCCAAAGCCGCCGCACTCATGAGCGAGTTTCCCAGCGCCATCAAGCGGCCGGTGATCGAAAGCGGCAGCAAGCTATTGATTGGATTTGACGCCGGCGAATATGCTACAGCGCTCGGCTAAAACGCGTTGCGCCGCGCGGCACAAGATATTGCAGCGCAACATGGAAAAGGCCGTACAGGCTATTTGCAGGCGTCAAATTCTGCCGCCGTCTGCGCTAAAAAGTCCTTGAAGATACAAGGTTTAGCGCACCGACGACCCGCGCGCCACCATTACGGTGACGCGAGAGATTTCGCTTAACACCGCACGTTAAGGCTGCTGCCGTGCCGCAATTCTAAAATAAAATTTCTTTTACAATCATGATGTTACACGCTAAACTGCACGCATGAAATTATCTGTCGCCATGATTTCGGCCATGTTGCTGGCCGCGCCCGTAATGCCGGCCAGCGCACAGGAAGCCGCACCCGCCGCTACCGAGTCACGCGTCGATGCATTCTTCAGCCGCGCCAATGATCTCGTGCTTAACGCCATGGGCTTCATGGGCATCCCCTATAAATGGGGCGGCACGACTCCGGACACGGGCTTTGATTGCAGCGGCTTTGTGCAGTTTGTATTTCGCCAGGCGACCGGGCTGATACTGCCGCGCTCATCGTTTGATCAGGTGCTCCACGGCATTTCGGTCGCGCGTGAAGAGCTTCAGCCGGGCGATCTGGTGTTCTTCAATACCATGCGCGCACAGTTCTCGCATGTCGGCATTTACATCGGCGAAAACCGCTTCATCCATTCGCCCAGCCGCGGCAAATCAGTTGAAATCGTGGATTTCACCAACGCATATTGGCAGAAGCGCTACAACGGCGCCCGCCGTCTGCCGCTTTAGCCCCTCCGAGCGTTACCCTTAATTCAGCGTTATTCCCTCGCGGCTTGTAATCCGCGCGCACGATTACGCGCGTTAGCGCCCTACGTGCATAAACGCGCCACTGCATCGATGACACTCGGCCCATGGCAACTTGCTCGTAAAACACGCCTCAGTTGTAAATGCGAATGATTCTTGTTATAGTTATTGATCTACCGTGAATTACGACAAATAACATCATGTTTTTAAATAACTTTCTATCCACTGCACTGATTGCGGTTGGTGTAGCCGTAGCCACCGGCGCGTCCGCCCAGAGCAATGTCCTCAACCTCTACTCGTCGCGTCACTATCAAACCGACGAAGCGCTTTACGCCAACTTCGTCAAACAGAACGGCATCAAGTTGAACCGCATCGAGGCCGGCGAAGACCCATTGATCGAGCGCCTGCGCAATGAAGCCGCGGCCAGCCCGGCCGATGTGCTGATCACCGTGGACGCGGGCCGGCTGTGGCGCGCGGAGCAGCTCGGCTTGTTTCAGGCTATCGAATCCAAAATGCTGCAATCACATTTGCCCACGCACCTGCGCGCGGCAAACAACCAGTGGTTTGGTTTTTCCACGCGCGCGCGCGTGATCGTCTACAACAAGCAGCGGGTCAACGCCGCCGACGTGCAAAACTACGAAGACCTCGCCAACCCCAAATTAAAAGGCATGGTCTGCACGCGCTCCGGCAGCCATGTCTACAACCTGTCGCTGATGAGCGCGTTGATCGAACACTGGGGCGAAGACAAAGCCGAAGCCTGGGCACGCGCCGTGGTGGCCAACTTTGCGCGCGCGCCCAAGGGCGGCGACACCGACCAGATTACCGCCGTGGCTTCCGGCGACTGCGGCGTGGCGCTCGCCAACACCTACTACTACGCGCGGCTGTCGGCGTCCGAAAAGCCCGCAGATCGCAAGTTGATGGAAAACGTGGTGCTGGTGTGGCCCAATCAGAAAAGTTTCGGCACACATTTGAATGTGTCGGGCGCCGGTGTGCTGAAAAACGCGCCGCACAAAGCAGCCGCCATCCGTTACCTGGAGTATCTGGCCAGCGACGCCGCGCAAAGTTATTTCGCCAGCGGCAACAACGAATGGCCCGCGGTAAGCACCGCGCCGCTCAACAACCGTACGCTGGAAAAGATGGGAAAATTCAAGGCTGATACCCTTAACGTCAGCGCACTCGGCAAAAACCAGCCCGCCGCACAGAAGATTTTTGACCGGGCGGGGTTTAAATAAAGGGCTGGAGTCGCATCACTGTCATGAAGCGTTTTCTTTCAACGGGTTCAATCGTGGCCACCGCCGTTCTGCTCGCCATCACCGTGAGCAGCCTTGCATCCGCACAAACCTTTCCCGCCAAGCCGCTGCGCATTCTGATTGGCGCCGCGCCCGGTGGCGGACTGGATGCCACCGCACGCGCCATACACGAAAAACTCAGCGCCGCGCTGGCGCAACCCGTGGTTATCGATAACCGCCCTGGCGCGGCCGGCTCGCTGGCCGGCGAAATATTGGCGAAAGCGCCGCCCGACGGCTACACCCTGTGCCTGGGCGCCATCGGCACCTTCGCGGTCAACTACAGCCTGTATAAAAATATCGGCTACCACCCGCTGAAAGATCTCGCGCCGATCACGATGATGGCCGAAGCCACCAATGTGCTGGTGCTGCATCCGGGCGTCGCGGCGAATAACGTCAAGGAGTTGATTGCACTGGCGCGCGCGCAACCCCGGCGCATCACCTACGGCTCCGGCGGCGCGGGCAATGCACCGCACCTCGCGGCGGCGCTACTGGAAAGCCTGGCAAAAATAGAACTGGTGCACGTGCCGTATAAGGGTGCGGCGCCCGCGATGCTGGATGTCATGGGTGGCAGAGTCTCGATGATCTTCACCGCGCCGCCGGCCGCCGTGCCGCATTTGAAAACCGGCAGGCTCAAAGCCATCGCCGTGACGACATTGAAACGTTCCGCCTTTCTGCCGGAGCTGCCCACCATGGCCGAGGCGGGCGTGCCGGGTTATGAAGTCAACAACTGGTACGCGATGGCGGCCACTGCCGGCACGCCCGCTTCCACCATCGCACGGCTTAACAAGGAACTGGTGGCGATACTCGTCTCGCCGGAGGTTAAACAAGCGCTGTTCAATCAGGGCGTGGAAGCGGCCTCGTCCACGCCCGACGCGCTCGCACGCCACATGAAAAGCGAATTTGAAAAGTGGTCCGCGTTAATCGTCAAATCAAAAATTACCACCGAATAAAGGAGCAACATGACGGCATTGATGATGGGTATGATGGAGCCGCCGCCGGAAATCGAAGGTGAATTCCACGACTGGTACGACATGGAACATCTGCCGAGCCGCACCGAGGTGCCCGGCTTTCTCACCGGCAACCGCTTTGTGTGTATCGAAGGCTGGCCGCGTTACGTCGCCTGGTACGATCTGGAAAGTCTCGATGTACTCGAAAGCCCTGCGTATAAAGCCATCTCGGGAAAAAACACCTCGCCGTGGTCAAAACGTCTGGTGCCGATGTGCCACGGCTATTTCCGCACACTGGGCGTGCAAACTTATCCGGGCAACGCGCTGTTCGGCGAAAAAGGCCCGTGCGCGCGTATCCTCGTGCTGCGCTTTAACACCCCCGACGACGCGGCGATTCCCGACATCCTCACCGGACTGCGCGCGCTGTTTGAAGGCCGACCGGAAACCGTGCAGTTTCGCCTGTTCCGTTCCGAGTTCGGTGGTTTGTATTACGTCGCGATGATCGAACTGCAACGCGCCATCAACATCAGCAATCTGGATGTTGCAAAATTCGGCAAGGCCGCGCGCTATCTTGATCTGACCAATGTCTATCTGCCGTATTTTCGCAAGGGCAAAACGCCGCCCGGCGCGTATTGAACGGATCCGTCCTTACGACGTACAGTGCCTAGCGCCGTGCGGTCATACTGCGTCGCGTCACCTCAAGCACCAGCGTCAACCCCCGCACCATTTGTTCCAATGACAGCGCGGACAGCGCAGGCACATGCACAAAGCCCGCCTGCAACCGCTGTTCGCGCCGTGCGGCCAGGTGCATCAATGCGTAGAACACGTGGTTGCACACGAACGCGCCCGCGCTCATCGACAGTTCACACGGAATATTTTCAGCCGCCAGCCGCGTGACAATTTTGCGCACCGGCAACGCCGAAAAATACGCCGCCGGGCCGCCGCGCACCACCGGCTTGTCGCGCGGGCAAGCGCCGTCGTTGTCGGGCAGGCGCGCGTCATCGAGGTTCACCGCCACGCGTTCGACACTGATCGCCGTGCGATCCGCCGCGAGACCCACGCACAGCACGATGTCCGGTTGTTCGCGCCGGATCAGCGCACGCAGCGTGGTAGTGGCGCGGCGAAATGAAGTCGGCAACACTGCCGTCACCACCTCAAGCGTGCCGCTGCGTGACGCGATGCACGAAGGTAAGCATCGCACCGCCTCATACGACGGGTTGATCGCGTCGCCGCCGAAGGGATCAAATCCGGTAACCAACGATTTCATAGTTAACTATTTGTTTTTATTGATTATTTTTTGATGCTTGCGGTGAACCCAGCATCATCCGCGAGAGCACGATTAACGGTAACAATCCGACCGCCACGATCGTCAGCGCGGCCGTCGATGCCTCCGTCAAACGTTCATCCGAAGCCAGCGTGTACGCCTGCACCGCCAGCGTATCAAAGTTAAACGGACGCATCACAAACGTGGCAGGCAATTCTTTCATCACATCGACGAACACCAACAGCCCCGCCGTCAGCGCGCTGCGCCACAAGAGCGGCGCGTGTACGCGCGCGAGGGTGGCCACCGGGCCCAGGCCGAGCGAACGCGCGGCGCTGTCCATGTTCGGCGTGATTTTCGACAGGCCCGCATCCACCGACTGCAACGCCACCGCAAAAAAACGCACCAGATACGCGTAAACCAGCGCCGCGATACCGCCGGTGAGCAGCAAGCCGGGGTTGGCGCCGCCGAAGGATTCGATCATCGCGCCTATCGCGTGATCGAGCCGCGTAATCGGAATCAGCACGCCCACCGCGATCACCGCGCCGGGCACGGCGTAGCCCAGACCCGCGATGCGATTGGCGATGCGCACCACGATGCTGGACACGCGCGCGGCATAGCCCACCGCCAGCGCCAGCGCCACCGCCAGTATCGCCGTCAAACCCGCCAAGGTGACGGTGTTGAACGTCAGTTGCACATAACGCGCGCCAAACTGCGCGTCGCCCGCCGTGAGCGCCATATGCAGCATCACGCCCGCCGGCAACAAAAACCCGAACACCACGGGAATCGCGCAAAACACAAACGCCAGCGGCGCCCACCCGCCGCGCAACGGGTAGACATTGCGCAACTGCTTGCGCTGCGAACTGCTGTAAAAGCCGGCGCGCGCGCGCGTGATGCGCTCGATCAACAAAATCAGAAACACAAATCCGAGCAAGGCCGCCGACAACTGCGCGGCGGCGGTGTGATCGCCGAGCGAAAACCACGCGCGGTAAATGCCGGTGGTGAAGGTTTGCACGCCGAAGTACGACACCGTGCCGAAATCCGCCAGCGTTTCCATCAACGCCAGCGACGTGCCCGCGACAATCCCCGGTCGTGCCAAGGGCAGCGCCACGTGCAAAAACGTGCCCCACGGACTGTAGCCGGACACGCGCGCCATTTCGAGCATGCTGTCGGACTGCTCCAGAAACGCCGCGCGCGCGAGCAGGTAAACATACGGATACAACACCAGCGCAAACATCACCACCGCGCCGCCCAGCGAACGCACATCCGGAAACCCGTATTGCCCCGCGCTCCAACCCATCCACGCGCGTAGCGCCGCTTGCACCGGCCCGGAAAATTGCAGCAGATCGGTATACGCATACGCCATCACGTACGCCGGCATCGCCATCGGCAACAGCAATGCCCACTCGAATACGCGCCGTCCCGGAAAGCGGCACATGGTGGTAATCCACGCCGTAGCCACACCGCCGAAAATAACGCCGAACGCCACACCCGCCATCAGCAGCAGCGAATTCACCACATAGTCGCCCAGCACCGTTTGCACGAGGTGACGCCAGGTACCCGCCGTGCCGGCTTCGGCGGGCGCAAAAATATTCTGCAACACCACCAGCACCGGCAACGCGATGGCCGCCGCCACCAGCGCGGCGATAACGGTGAGCAGCGCAGGACGCGGCAGCGCCGGGAAACGTGCGCCGGCCGGTGAAAGCGAATTGACCTGCATTCGATCCATAAGATAAAAATACGCTAAGTATCGGAAAAAAAACAATAATTTATTGTAACAAGAATCATTATCATCAACAATCGATTATAATTTACGCATGTCAAGGACGCTTGAAATCAACCATGTCAGCCAGTCGTACGGCGCGCGCCTGGTGCTTAACGACATCCGCTTTGGTTTAGGCAACGGCGCCATCGCCTGCCTGCTCGGCGCCAGCGGTTGCGGTAAAACCACTGTGCTGCGCTGTATCGCGGGCTTTGAACAAATTGCCGCCGGCGAAATCAGCATCAACGGCGCGGTGGTGAGCCGCCGCGGTTTTAGCGTGCCGCCGGAATTGCGCCGCCTCGGCATGGTGTTTCAGGATTACGCGCTGTTTCCGCATTTGACCGTGGCGCGCAATGTGGCGTTCGGGCTGCATGGCGTCACCGGTGACGCGCGCGACGCGCGCGTGGCTGAAATGCTTGAAGTGGTCGGCCTCGGCACCATGGGCGCGCGTTATCCGCACGAGCTTTCGGGCGGACAGCAGCAACGCGTGGCGCTCGCCCGCGCGCTCGCGCCGCGACCGGCGCTGATGCTGCTCGATGAACCGTTTTCCAATCTCGATGTGGAAATGCGCGAGCGCCTCGCCATCGAAGTGCGCGACATTCTCAAAAGTCAGAACACCACCACCATCCTCGTCACCCACGATCAAAACGAGGCGTTCACCTTCGCCGACGAAATTGGCGTGATGATGGACGGTCGCATCGCGCAGTGGGCTACGTCCTACGCGCTGTATCACGAGCCCGCCAACCGGGAGATCGCCGAATTCATCGGTCGCGGCGCGTTTCTGCCGGGCGTGGTGCTCGAAGGCAATCGCGTCAAGCTTGAACTCGGCGAACTTCACAGTGACACGCCGCTGCAAGCCGCCCCCGGCGCCACCGTCGATGTG
The DNA here is from genome assembly GCA_945893125.1 of Bordetella parapertussis. Lineage (GTDB taxonomy): Bacteria > Pseudomonadota > Gammaproteobacteria > Burkholderiales > SG8-41 > UBA5216. The sequence continues at coordinate 3,418 of CAMDDY010000127.1, read as the reverse complement.
CTGCTGCGCCCCGACGACGTGCTGCACGACGACGCCAGCCCCATGCAGGCGAAAGTCATCACCAAGGCGTTTCGCGGCGCGGAGTTTATTTATACGCTGGAACTACCCGGCGGCGGACGCATCATGTCGTTCGTGCCCAGTCACCACAATCATGCCATCGGCGAGAAAATCGGCATCCGGCTGGAGATGGATCACCTGGTGGCGTTTCCGCGCACCTAGGTCGGAACCTGCCTCAGTCTTTCTCCGTGGGCAACCAAACCGGGTTACGACACTCTGCTAACCGACGATCCAGATCGCCGCTCGTGCATTGGGAAAAGCAAGCAACGGCGCTTCGCGGCACTCCCTCTGGCTTTGCCTCGCTGCAATCGCTCCGGCATTGCCGTGACAACTCAGTCCATTCCTGCATATCCCATTCCGCACTTTTAGCCGCGGCCGACATTGCCGCATCATCGAGGTGTTGAAGGCGCGGCTGTAAATAGCGCGTTACTCTGTCCAGCGCCTGTTCCCGAGCTTCAAATGTTCTCGAATTAATCGACATAAAACGTTGCATCATTACCATTGCTTGTTCCATTGTCGCCCGCTGCGGTTCCGGCGTGTTTTCCGCAAACCGCTTTGAGGCATGCTCCATTAAACTATTTCTCATGAGTTCGCTGTTACGCCGCGCCCTCATCGATTCAATATCGTTTCGCAGCACCGGAATACAATAAGCCGCTTGCCGTTCGGTTTCGGAAGGCAAATAAATCTGAGCGCCTGCCGTTTCGGCCAAAAACAGAAATACGAACAACCAAACGGTACAACGCCAGTACCGCACCTCAAACCCCCTTCACTCGCGCCTTAATCCCCTGCGCGATCTCATACACCGCCATCGCATAATTGGTGCTGCGGTTGTAACGCGTGATGACGTAAAAGTTTTTCAGCCCGAACCAGTATTGCATGCCGGTTTCGGTTTCCAGCGGCAGCAGCGCGGCCAGCGCGCTGTCTTTGACATCCGCAGCGGGTTGTATACCGAGCTTGCGAAATTCACTGATCGGCGTCTTGGGCGTAATGTCGTCCACCAGCGATGCGTCCGGCGTGGCGCTCACGCGCGCGGGCACGACGATGGCTTCGCCCGGTTGCCATTCGTGCAGCTTGTAATAATTAGCAACGCTGCCGATCACATCCGCCACATTGCTCCACAAATTGCGCTGCCCATCGCCATCGAAATCAATCGCAAACTTGCGATAGCTGCTGGGCATGAATTGCGGAATCCCCATCGCGCCTGCGTAGGAGCCGCGCAAATTGGCGAGATCAAGCGACATCTCCTTGCCCATCAACACGAACTGTTCGAGTTCATCACGAAAAAATTCCGCGCGCTTGGGATAATCAAACGCCAGCGTGGCCAGCGCATCGAGTATTCTAAAGTTTCCGGTATAGCCACCGTAATGCGTTTCGATGCCGATGGTGGCGGTGATGATTTCTTCGGGCACGCCGAATTCACGCGTGGCGCGCGCAAGCGTTGCCGCATGCTGCGTCCAGAATTTCACGCCGCCGTTGATATGCACGGCATCGACATGATTTTTGCGGAACACATGCCATGGGCGCGATGTCGATGGCGCGTTCATCGCACGGATGATCGACGGCTGCGGTCGTATCTGTGCAAACAAGCGGCGCAGCGTGGCGCGATCCAGACCGTGTTTGGCCACCAACTCGTCAACGAATGTTTCGTATTCGCTGCGTAACACAGGCTGCGCCAACACCGGCAGCACCGGCACGCTCAAGGCGGTGGTGACTCCCGCGATTGATTTTAAAAAATCGCGTCTGATAAAACCGTTACTATCGCTATCAGACACGGGCCGGCGTATCCGTGTGTAAATCCATATCTGCCGCGTAAGAACCGGAGGGATAATGAAACGGCACCGGGCCATCCGGCCGGCCACGAATGAATTGATGCACAAATGGATCGGTGGAAACCTTTACCGCCTCGGTCGCACCTTCGGCGGCGATCACGCCATCGGCGAGAAAATAAACGTAATCGACGATCTTCAGCGCCTCTTGCGCGTCATACGACACGACGATCGATGTAACGCCCAGCGCGTCGTTCAGCTTGCGTATCAGGTTGCCCACCACGTTACATGAAATCGGATCCAGCCCCGCGAACGGCTCGTCGTACATGATCAGCGATGGATCGAGCGCAATGGCGCGCGCCAATCCCACGCGCCGCGTCATGCCGCCGGAGAGCTCCGAAGGCATCAAACTCGCCGCCCCGCGCAAACCCACCGCGTTTAGTTTAAGCAGCACCAAATCCTGAATCACGGATTCCGTCAAATCGGTTTTTTCACGCATCGGGAACGCCAGATTATCGAACACCGACAAATCGGTGAACAATCCGTTTTGCTGAAACTGCATGCCGATCTTGCGGCGCAGCTCGTACAATTCATCATTGCTGATTTTGTGTACGTCCTGTCCCATCACCCTGCACGAGCCGCGCGACGGGTGCAATTGCCCGCCGATAAGACGCAGCAACGTCGATTTGCCGCTGCCGCTGCCGCCCATGATGCCCGTCACTTGTCCGCGCGGAATCGCGAGATTTACGTTTTTGAAAATCTCGCGGGTCGGGTAGGAGAAGGCCAGGCCGCTGATTTCGACGATTTTTTCAGTGGTCATAACTTCAAGGCTGCAAGACGGTTTCGTTAAAATAGCAGTTTAACCCAAAGTGTACGATAGCATCACGGCCCTGCGGCCGCATCATCACCGGCCATCATCACCGTCATCACCGTCATCACGATTGCACACCACGCCACCCATGAACGATTCCAAAATACTCGCCTACCAACTGAGCCTGCCCGTGCGCTGGGCCGATATGGATGTCAACGCGCATGTCAACAACACGCGCTACTTTACCTATTTTGAATCGGCGCGGCTGGCGTGGTTTGAATCGGTGCGCTCGCGCGGTCAGCGTAACGGCCATGGGCCTGTGGTTGCGCAAACCGCCTGCAATTACCGCCGCTCGATTCCGTATCCGGAAACCGTGCTGATTAAATTGTACGCGGGCATGCCGGGCCGCAGCAGTTTCACCACCTACTACGAGTTGTTGTCCGAGGCCGACCCCTCGGTCAAATATGCCGATGGCCAGGCGGTGATGGTATGGGTGGATCGTGCCACGGGCAAATCACAATCTCTGCCGGATTATGTGCGCGCCGCGCTCGCCCCCGCGCAACCGTAACAGACCCCAACCGCAGGCGCATGGGCGAAAAAAAGAACCGGCTTGGCGCCGGTTCCTTTACTTATAGTGTCTCTATTCAGCCTGAATCAGGCGAAGGTGGACGCCCTATGAAAGTCTGGCGCAGCACCTCGAACATATTATGACCCTGTTTGTGCATGGTATCGAGATAGGAGCGGATGGTGCAGAAGGTCTGCGCGCCCTGCATTGTGCGAAAGC
>CAMDDY010000126.1 GCA_945893125.1 Bordetella parapertussis | reverse complement strand
GATGATATCGGCGGGCGTGTTGGCCGGCACGAGTATGCCGTTCCACAGCGCGACTTCGTAACCCGGCAGTTGTTCGCCGATGGCCGGTATGTCGGGATAGCGTGACGAACGCTGGCGCGTGGTGACGCCCAGCCCCTTGAGTTTGCCCGATTCGATGAAGGAGAGCACTTCGACCAGCGGCGCAAACACCACCTGCACCTGGTCACTGAGCAAGGCCGTGACCGCCGGCGCGCCGCCCTTGTACGGCACATGCGCCATATCCACGCCCACCATGCTGATGAACAGCGATGTCGACAGATGTTGTGAGGTGCCGCTGCCGCCCGTGCCGTAATTCAATTTGGCTTTGTTATTCGGGTCTTTCACCTGCTTGATGAAGTCCGCGAGCGTGGCGGCGCGATTGGCCGCGGGATTCACCACCAGCATGTTGGGGATGAACGCGACGCGCGACACGGGTGCCAAGTCCTGCACAAAATCGTATGGCAGGCTTTTATACAGCGAACGATTGGTGACGTGCGAACTGGTGGCCATCAGCAGCGTATAGCCGTCGGCCGGCGACTTGGCGGCAAAATCCGCGCCGACAATGCCGCCGGCGCCCGGCCGGTTATCAACCACCACCGTGCGGCCGAGATCCACGCGAATTTTTTCCGCAATCAAGCGCGCCGTGACATCGGTGGCGCCGCCTGCGGCAAAGGTCACCACCAGTTTCAGCGGATTGGTGGGCCAGGTATCGGCGCATGGGGCCGATGCCGCGTGCGTGGCCAGCATGGCGCTGCAAGCCGTCTTGAGCAACGTTCTGAACATGGGAGTTTCTCCGAGTTTGTGTGGTGCCGATCATGCTGGCGTGTCGCGCAGGCGTTGAGATACTACACGCCGCGCGGCTTTGAGTAATGATGCAATGCAAGTATTTGTTTTTATTTGAATTTTTAATTCCATCACGCACCGCGCCCTGATAAGACGCAAGCGGCAGTTGGGATAAAATCAGCGCTGATGGCCTTTGAGGTCATTCAGGTTAGCCGACATCATCAAGGAGAAGGTAAAGTGCAACGCCGTTCATTCATAAAACACACCGGCTTGGCCGGGATACTCGCTGCTGCGTCGGCGCCCGCTTTTGCGCAGTCTTCGCCGGAGGTGAAGTGGCGCCTCGCGTCGAGCTTCCCGAAAAGTCTGGACACGATTTTCGGCGGCGCTGAAGTGATCTCCAAGCGCGTTGCAGCCGCCACCAATAACAAATTTCAGATCCAGACATTCGCGGGCGGTGAAATCGTGCCGCCGTTCGGCGTGGTGGATGCGGTGCAGAATGCAACGGTGCAATGCGCGCACACCGCGCCGTATTATTTTTTCGGCAAGGATCCGACGTTCGCGTTCGGCTGCGCGATCCCTTTCGGCATGAACGCACGTCAGCAAAACGCCTGGATGATTCACGGCGGTGGACGCCAGTTATTCAATGATTTTTTGAAGGAATACAACATCGTCAGTTTCGGCGCGGGCAATACCGGCGCGCAGATGGGCGGCTGGTTCCGCAAAGAGATCAAAACGGTGGCGGATCTCAAAGGCCTGAAATTTCGTATCGGCGGCACCGGCGGCCTGCCGCTGCAAAAACTCGGCGTGGTGCCGCAGCAGATACCCGGCGGCGACATTTATCCGGCGCTGGAAAAAGGCACCATCGACGCCGCCGAGTGGGTGGGGCCGTACGACGACGAAAAACTCGGCTTCCACAAGGTCGCCAAGTTTTACTATTACCCCGGCTGGTGGGAAGGCGGCCCCGAGCTGGATTTGTTTGTGAATGCGAAAGCCTATGCCGATTTGCCGGCGGACTACAAAGCCATCCTCGAATCCGCCTGTCACGAAGCCAATCTGTGGATGCTGGCCAAATACGACGCGGTAAACCCGCCCGCGTTAAAGCGCCTGATCGCCAACGGCGTGAAGCTGCTGCCGTTTTCGGATGACATCATGGCCGCGTGTTACAAAGCCACGCGCGAAGTCTACGAAGAGATCGCCGGTAAAAACGAAAAATTCAAAAAGATTTACGAGCCGTGGAAGCAGTTCCGCTCCGAACAGGTGGAGTGGGCGGGCGTGGCGGAAAGCCGTTTCGACAGCTTCATGCGCGCAGGCGAGCGTTTAAGCCGGGCGCCGGGCAAGAAGTAGACCGCGTGAACATGTAGACCGGAAAAGCGCAGCGCCTTCCGGGAGCAGGACGTGCCCAACCCGATTATTCTGGCCAAGCATAGTGTTTCTCCCGGAAGGCGCTGCGCTTTTCCGGTCTACTTATCGCCCCGCATCGCGCGCTCCAGCGCCTTGCCCGGATCATCGTCTGCGCTGTTGCTGCGTGACTCGGCTGGCACCTCGATATGAATTTTGGTGGTGTCGATGACTTTTTCCTTGTCGAGAAAATTCGTCACCAGCCCCGGCCAGAACACGAGTATCGCGACCAGCATCAATTGCAGCACCACCCACGGTATCGCACCCCAGTAAATGTCTGAACTCTTCACCTCCTTGGGGGCGATGCCGCGCAGGTAAAACAGCGCGAAGCCGAACGGCGGGTGCATGAACGAGGTTTGCATGTTGGCGCCGATGAGGACGCCGAACCAGATCAGATCAATGCCGAGCTTGGCGGCAACCGGCGCCAACAGCGGGATGATGATGAAGGCGATCTCGAAAAAGTCGAGAAAAAACGCCAGTACGAATATGAAGATATTGACGAAAATCAGGAAGCCGGTCACCCCGCCCGGCAGCGATGTCAGCAAACCTTCGATCCAGCGGTCGCCATCCACGCCGCGAAACACCAGCGAAAACACGCTGGAACCGATGAGGATGAAAATCACCATCGCGGTGATGCGCATGGTCGAATCCATGCCTTGCCGGATCAGGCCGCGTGTTTCAGCGATCACCGCGCTTTCGAGGAGCACTACCGTCAGCGCGCCGTAGAACACAAAGAACAGCGGCGTTTTGATGACCCCGAATACCGTGTTTGCCGCGCCGAGCAGCCCGGCCGGGGCGGCGGTGTCCATCCACATCACGGCTCCCGGCACGGCCAGCAGTGCTATGGCAATAGCACCAACGATGGCGGCGATTTTCGCGCGCCGCGAGCATCGTTCATGATGCAGCACCGCCAGCACGATGGCGCCGATGGCGCCCATCGCGCCGGCTTCGGTGGGCGTCGCCAGCCCCATCAGGATGGTGCCGAGCACCAGGAAAATCAGCACCAGCGACGGCACCATGCCGAGCAGAATGCGCCGGTAGAGCGGCCAGCCGCGCAGCGTCAGTTCCTCGCGCGGCAACGCCGGCATCGCCCCCGGTTTGACGATGCTGAGTATCGCGATGTAGGCGCAGAACAACAGCACCTGCACCAGGCTCGCGCCTATCGCGCCGGCGTACATATCGCCCACCGATTTGCCCAACTGGTCGGCCAGCACCACCAGCACCAGCGATGGGGGAATCAATTGCGTGATGGTGCCGGAGGCGGCGATCACGCCGGTGGCGAGGCGGATGTTGTAGCCGTAGCGCATCATGATCGGCAGCGAGATCAGGCCCATCGCGATCACCGAGGCGGCGACGGTGCCGGTGATCGCGCCGAGGATGGCGCCGACAATAATCACCGCGTAGGCGAGGCCGCCGCGCACCGGGCCGAACAACTGGCCCATGCCTTCGAGCATATCCTCGGCCAGTCCGCAGCGTTCGAGGATCGTGCCCATGAAGGTGAAAAACGGAATCGCCAGCAGCAGTTCATTGGACATGATGCCGAACACGCGCTCGGGCATGGCCTGCAGAAAGGTGAAATCGAAGTAGCCCGACTGCACCGCGATGAAGGCGAACGACAGTCCCACCGCCGCCAGCGAAAAAGCCACCGGGTAGCCGGCCAGCATGAACAGCACCAGCGCGCCGAACATCAGAGGCCCCATCAGATCGAGCGGAATCATTGCAGCGGTCTTTCGTAGTGCAGGTTGGCCTGCATGTGCCCGGTGAGCATGGCAATGCGTTTAATCACCTCGGACACGCCTTGCAGCACCAGCAGTGCGAAACCCAGCGGCAGGAAAATCTTCACCGGCCAGCGAATCAGCCCGCCGGCATTGCTCGACATTTCGCCCTGTATCCAGGCGTTATAGAACACCGGCCACGACAGCCACGCGAGAATAATAGCCGCGGGCAGCAGGAACAACAGGCCACCGATGAGATCGATCCAGATTTGCGCGCGGGTGGAGATGTGCGAGTAGATGACATCCACGCGCACGTGTTCATTGCGGCACAGCGTGTAAGACGCCCCCAGCATGAACATGGCGGCAAACATATACCATTGAATCTCCAGCCAGGCGTTTGAACTCAAGTTCAGTCCATAGCGGGAGAGGGCATTGCCCGCGCTGATAACGCAGCACAGCAGCACCAGCCAGCTTGCGATTTTGCTCAAATGCCGGTTGGCCTCGTCGATGAAATGCGCGAGAGAAAGTAATCGTGTCATGGGGTGGTTTCAGTGTAACGCACGTGCATTATAGCGGCGATGCGCGAGGGTCGATGCGTTACACTTAAATGCTTCACCGGATGCCGCCTTGACCACGGATTCAACTTTGCCCGCGCCCCTATCCGCTCGCCTGCTGGCGGCGGTGTTCCTGCCGTTCGCGCTGGGCTACTACTGCTCGTTTTTGTTTCGCAACGTCAATTCCGTGGTGTTCCCGGAACTGACGCAACAATTTGGTTTATCGCCGGGTACGCTGGGCCTGCTCACCAGCACGTACTTCATCACCTTTGCGGGCGCGCAGTTGCCGCTGGGTGTATTGATGGATCGTTACGGCCCACGCCGCGTGAATGCGACGATGTTGTTGGTGGCGGCGGCGGGCGCGGTGGTTTTTTCACTGGCGTCCGGCTTGACCGGCCTGTTGATCGGCCGCGCGTTGCTCGGCATGGGCGTGGCAGTATGCCTGATGTCGTCGATGACCGCTTTTGTGATCTGGTTTCCGCGCGAACGCACGGCCACGTTATTCGGTTGGATGTTATTGGTAGGCTCGTGCGGCGCGCTGTCGGCTACCAAGCCGGTGGAAATGTTGTTGCGCGTGATGGATTGGCGTGCTTTGTTTCTGATGTTTTCGCTGATGGCGGTGATGGCGAGCGCCGCCATTTTTTGGCTGGCGCCGGAAAAGCCTGCTGCCAAGTCGAGCGCCACCTTGCGCGAACAGATCGCGGTGATCGGGCGTATTTTTCGCAGCCGCACGTTTTGGTCCATCGCTTTCGCGGCGGCGCTGGTGCAGGGCGTGGCGATCGGCTTGCTCGGCTTGTGGGCGGGGCCGTGGATGCGCGACGTCGCCGGACTGGATCGCGCCGGCATGGCCAGCAACCTGTTGCTCATCGCCACCGCGTTTGGCGTGGGCGGCGTGTGCTGCGGCGCGCTCTCCGACCGGCTGGCGCGGCGGGGCGTCTCGCCGGTATTCACTTATTTCGCGGGATGCGTGGTTTGCACCATGGCTCTGCTGCCGATCGTGCTGGGCTTGCGCGAGGGCGGCGTGACGTTCTGGGCGCTGTTCGTGGGATTTTCCGCGTTTGGTTCGTTGTCGTATCCGCTGCTGGCGACGCGTTTCCCCGCTGAGATCACCGGGCGCGTGGTGACGGCGGTGAACCTCGTCACCTTTTCACTCGCGTTCGTGGTGCAGTTCGGCGTGGGCGCGGTCATCAACCTGTGGCCGGTGGTGGACGGGCGTTATGCGGTCGAGGGTTATCGCGTGGCGTTTGCGTTGTGCTGGGCGTTGCAGGCGCTTTCGGTGTGGTGGCTGTGGCATGCCGAGCGCGAGGCCATGGGGTCGAAGGTCTAGCCCGGCCGCATTGCCACCATCAATAACGTAGCCCCTTGCGGAAAGCTGATCGGCCCGTGCGGCACACCCGCCGCCATGTAGATAAAATCCCACGCATTCAATACTTCGCCGTCCACCACCGCCGTGCCGTCAATCACCAGTGCCGCTTGCATATGCGGGCGCGAGCCCACGGGCACGGTGAAGCTCGCCGACAACCGCATCGCCGTCAGCATCAAACGTCCGGCACCCTTATCGACTAATACCTTCATGTGCAGCGCGCCGCCGGCCTTGGGGTCCCACGGCATCTGCTCCGATTGAATCAGGCGGTACTGTTTTTCGGTGGACAGCGCTGCCGCCGCCGCTACGGCCACGTGGGCGTTGCTGCCCTGAACCAAACTGAACATCTGGCAACCATCCGGATATTCCAGCGGCCCGTGCGGATCATTGCCCGCGCCCAATATGACGTCGAGTGGATTCAATACCAAGCCATCCGTCAGCGCGCGCCCCTTCAACAGCGTGCTGGCATGCATGCCCGGATGGGTGTGACGCGGTACCACGCTTTTCGCGGGGTGATCGACAAGCCGCAAGTAAAGATCATTCCCGGCATCGTGCCAGTATGTTTTTGCGCGATGTTTTGTATCCGGGAGACGGGTGTGTTCCTCCCATGGTAGCTCGGCGTGGCGGACGATGTTACAACCGGATTTTGTGATCATGAATTTATGCAGGACAGGATTGAACGGAATGGAAATGGCTGCTCTGGTTTACGGCACTTTGGGTATGGCATCCCATTGCATCAGATTCTTCTCGATCGCCGGGCCATTCTGTTTGAGCCAGGCGCTCATTTGGTTGCCGACTTCCTTGCCGTAGATGCGATGCGAATAGATGGCGCCGGCGCCCATGCCGTTGTGAATCTTGAATCGCGAAAATACCGCCTCAAGGAATGTGGGTTGTCCCAGTACCACAACCATCAGATATTCGGCGGGTTTGGTGTTGGTTCTGGGCATTGAATCGGTTTTGATCACGACGCCCTTGTGGGCCTTATAGTTGCCCAGCACGGTATTTGCGGTCGCGGCCAGCGCCTCGCCGTCCTTGACTTTGCGATAGTAATGGATCGTCAACATGTCTGACCATGCTTTCAAATCCTCCTGGCCGTCGGGCGTGTATTCATGCTGATCGTTGATGGTGTAGCGGTGAAAGTATTTTACGTCGCTGAACGAAAATGCCGCGACCGTCGATTTGCCGTCCTTGCCCTGAGCCGAAATCCCGCCCATCGGCAGCAGCGCGAATAACGCGGCAAAACATGTGAATTTGAGTAGAGCGTTCATTTGAGCCTTTTCCCTGTTTGTGATTTGCGGAAAGTAACTCTCGCATACCGGGCCTAACGGGCTTATGGCCGGATAAGTCCTACGTCGACCAGCACGGATTTCGAATCGGCGTATTCCTTTTCGAGATTTTTTCTGAGCGCCGCACCGGTGACAAAATAGTCAGACCAGTAATAGCGCTCAAGCTCCGCTTTCCACTCGGCGGTTTCGCTGGCCTTGCGCAGGGCATTCTCCCAAAAGGCCGTCTGCTCGGCTGTGATTCCTTTCGGGCCGAGTATGGAGCGCCAGCTACCGTAGACGAGATCGACGCCTTGTTCTTTCCACGTCGGCACGCCCGCCATGGCGCCGGGCAGGCGCTGGCCGGCGGAAACGCCGACGATGCGCAGCTTGCCGGTGGCGGCGTGCGGCACGGCGTTGGCGGCGCCGGTGGAGACAAATTCGATATGGTTACCGAGCAGCGCGGTCACGGCCTCCGCCGAACCCTTGAACACCACCGGCTTTAATTCCCGCGCCGCGCCGCCGATACTTTTCATAAAGAGTCCGGCCGCGATGTGGTGATGATTGCCGAGCGCCGAGGTGAAACCGAACGACATGCGCTGCGGCTCGGCGCGCATCGTCGCGATCAGGTCTTTGCCGGTTTTTATCAGTGAGGATGTGTTGACGGCAAAGACCATGTGATCGTTGAAGATCGACGCGATCGGCGTGAAGTCGGTGTAGTTCAATTTGCTCATGCCGGTCATGTGCGCGGTGATCAGCGTCGGGGCGACGATCAGCAGGTAGTGCGGATCACCGGCGTGCGGATTGAGATACGCATACGCGAGCTGGCCGCCGGCGCCCGATTTATGCACCACGGTCAACGTCGAACTCACCAGTTTTGCAGTCGTCAGCGTGCGTTCGACTTGCCGCGCGAGCTTGTCGTTGGTGCCGCCGGGCGCGCTGGGCACGATGATCTCGACGTTCTTTTGCGGCGACCAGCCTTGCGCGTGCGCGGCGGCGCCCAGGCACAGCAGCGTTGATGCAAACAGTAGGTGATGAATTTTCATGAGGCCCCGTTGGAAAAGTGTTCAGGGTACAAGGGTGCAATCGCCAACTAAAATCAACTCAGATAATGTATCTCCACGCTGGGTGTGCCGTCCCGCGTATCCGCATAAATCATTGAATACTCCGGTACTTCAAGCCAGGTGGAGGTGTCGCGGGTCAGCGGCTCGGAGGCAATCATGATGGAGTCGGCATTGTCTGCGCCGCCGGTCATTTTCCATTCGCCGTCATGGCAGCCGTATTCGCGGCCCGAGGTGTACCACAGGCTCAAGAAATTCATGTTGGCTTCGTGAACCTTGGCGGCGTCTTCGGTGCGGTAGCAGCCGAAATCGAAGCAGTAGCGCACGGCGGCGAGTTGTTCGCCGGTGGTGATAAAAAGATTGACCGACGAAGACGTGTTGATGCCGAGTTGCGCGCGCACCTCGCGGATGATCGCCAGTGTTTGATCCACGGCGCGCACCAGTTGTTCGGCGCCGCAGTGCTGCGTGGGGTCATCCAGTTGCGAGGCGAGCAAGGCGTAAATCCATTCGCTGTCGGTGGTGCCGCTGATCCGCATGGCTATGCCAGGTTTGATGTATTGCAGCAGCAGCGGTTTCATTTCGCGCACACGCGCAAGGTCGCCGTTGTGCGCCAGCGCGAGCTTGAAGCCGGGATACTGAAACGGATGCACGTTTTGCAGTGAAATATCGACTTCGGTGGAGTAGGCGACCCCGCGCACATGCGCCAGCACGCAGGTGGGATGGATTTTTTCCGCCAGCGCTTTCAAGTTGCGGTCGAACACCGGCAGCGAGGTGGAGGCGTAGCTGAAGGGTTTTTCGGCGTCAAGTGTATGCCGGTCCCACGCGCGCATGCCGAAGCCGGCGAGGTTGAGCATGTGCAGCATCTTGGGCATGTACGACTGACGGATCAGCGCGCTGTCGGGCGCAAACAGCAGCGTGTCCAGCAGGACGGGTTGACCGAGGTAGGCTAGGGCGCGGCACATGGTTTATGGAAGAACGTGAACCGTAAAAAGTGAAGTGTGAAACGTAAATCATTCTAGCGCGTTTGGGTCTTTGCGGAGATAATCCGCCCACGTTTTGAGCAAGCAAAATAATGGAAGAGATGGAATGACACTGGTTCGACTGGCCGCGGTTGTAGTGGTTACCCTGGCAGCGCCTTTTCTGGTGGCGGGTGCGGCCGTGGCGCAAACCGCTTCGACAGGCTCCGGACAGGCCTGGCCGGCCAAGGCCGTGCGCGTGGTGATTCCGTGGCCGCCCGGCGGCTCCAACGATGCGGTGGGGCGCATCGTGATGCAGAAAGTCGGTGAGTCGCTGGGACAACAGTTCATCGTGGATAACCGCCCCGGCGCATCGGGCGCGATCGGCGCGGAGCCGGTGGCGAAAGCACCGCCCGATGGTTACACCATCATGGTGCATTCGACCACGCATCTGGGCAATGCGCATCTTTACAAAAAGCTGCCGTATGACACGCTGAAAGATTTCGCGCCGGTGGGAACACTGGCCGCGCAGCCCGGCGCGCTGGCAACCCATCCATCGCTGCCGGTGAAAAGCGTGAAGGAATTTATTGCGCTCGCCAAGGCGCAGCCGGGGCAGATCAATTATTCGTCGTCGGGCAACGGCAGTTCGCCGCATTTGTCGATGGCGCTGCTGACAGCGATGACGGGCATCAACCTGGTGCATATTCCGTACAAGGGCGGCGCGCCGCAGGTCACCGCCTTGATGGGCGGCGAGGCGCAAGCATCGCTGGCGACGATTTCCACGGTGATCGTGCATGTAAAATCGGGTCGCTTGCGCGCGCTGGGCGTGTCGTCGGCCAAACGCAGTGGCATGATGCCGGAGGTGCCGACGATTGCGGAAGCGGGCGTCGCCGGCTATGAAATGAGTCCGTGGATCGGCGTGTATGTGCCAGCGAATACGCCGAAAGCCATCATCGACAAACTGAATGCCGAGTCGAACAAGGCATTGAAGCATCCGGATGTCGCGAGCAGCCTGACCAATCAGGTGCTTGATCCGCAACCGTCGACGCCGGAAGAATTCGCGCGGCGTATCAAGGTTGATTACGAGAAATACGGCAAGCTGATCCGGGCCGCGGGTGTGAAAATTGATTAAATGCAGTGAGGCGTTAGGAGCAAACTCGTGGGGTGTGAAATGAAATTGTGGATGCGTAAGGTTGCGGGGTTAGTGACGGTATTGGTGGCGGGTGTTGCAGGGGCGCAAAACTACCCTGTCAGGCCGGTGCGCGTGGTGATACCGTGGCCCCCCGGCGGCGCCAACGATATCGTCGGGCGTATTGTCGCGCAGCGCTTGAGCGAGCAGAGCGGCCAGCAATTTGTCATCGACAATCGCGGTGGCGCCAACGGCACCATAGGCACCGAGTTGGTGGCCAAGGCGCCGGCGGACGGTTACACGCTGCTGGTGACATCGGCGGCGCATGTCACCAGTCCGCATCTCTACACAAAATTGCCGTACGACACGCTAAAAGATTGTACCGGCGTCACGTCGTTGGCGGTGCAGGTGGGCAGGCTGGTGGTGCATCCGTCGCTGCCGGCAAAGACGGTGAAGGAGTTCGTGGCGTTGGGGCGCGCGCAGCCCGGCAAGATTGTGTATGCCTCGTCGGGCGCGGGTAGTTTTGTGCATCTGGCCATGGCGTTGATCAACGCCATGACGAACACGGAGATGGTGCATGTGCCCTTCAAAGGCGGCGCTCCGGCGGTGGTGGCGCTCGCTTCGGGCGAAGTGCAGGCGATGACCGCCACCATTGGCTCGGTGATTCCGCATTTGTCGAGTAACCGGATACGGGTGCTGGGGGTGACATCCGCCGCGCGGCTGAAATCGTTTCCGAACATTCCGACGATCGCCGAGGGCGGTGTGCCGGGTTACGAATTTTCCGCCTGGATAGGCTCGTTCCTTGCGTCCGGCACGCCGA
>CAMDDY010000125.1 GCA_945893125.1 Bordetella parapertussis | reverse complement strand
GTACGCGATGTCCAAGCGTTCGTCTGTCGGCTTTATGTATAGCGTGATCGACAACGATGCTAGTGCGAAATACGGCAAAGGCATCCAAGGCGCTACGTTGGGCCAAACGCAGAAAGTGTATGGTATGTACACGAAGCACTCGTTCTAATCAAGCAGTTCAGCAGCATCTTAACGGGCATCTTCGGATGCCCGTTTTTTTTGCGCTTCTAACGGGCCGTTGCCCATCTGCCGTGTTCGTCGAGCGTTGTCAAGTGGTGTCAATAATGATACCGTACGGGCGTGCGAGTAGTTATCGATACCAACGTATTTCTTGGGGCGTGCTTGGGCACGGGCGCATCCCGTCACGTTATCGCCGCATGTCTTGAAGGGCGATGTTTGCCGCTCATGGGAAATGCGCTGTTTTCCGAGTATGAAGATGTACTGGGGCGCGCGGCCTTGTTCAAAAAATGCAAGCTGACTGTTGCGGAGCGTGATGATCTATTCGATATTTTTCTGTCGGTATGCGAATGGACGCGAATTTATTATTCATGGCGGCCCAACCTGCCAGACGAAGGCGACAATCACCTGGTCGAACTCGCCGTTGCAGGTAACGCGGATTTTATCGTGACGCACAATCTGCGCCACCTGCGGCAAATGCAATTGCGGTTTCCCCAATTGCGCATTCTGGGGCCTGAAGAATTTTTGAAGGAGAAATGACATGACGGCATTGACGGTTCGCCTGCCTGATGAAAAGCACAAACGGCTCAAGGCATTGGCCAAAAGCCGCGGTACGCCGATCAATCGGATGATCGACGAGATGACTACGCTAATGTTGGCGGAGTTCGACGCGGAAACCCGTTTTCAGCTTCGCGCGGCACGCGGGGCGGGCAAGGTGCAACGCGGCCTCAAACTGCTGCATAAGGCAGCCCAGTAAGCCGGCCCAGCGGATTATTTCGCGCTCAATTTTCTGGTTTTTAGCGGGAGCGCTTCCTGTGCCAACGGCAGCGCATGAAACTCGGGGTCTTTGTGGATTAACGTGGCGCCTTGCTCAAGCGCGCAAGCAGCAATCCAGGCATCCGCGAGCGACAAGGTATAAAGGGCCTTCATCTCGGCGGCCTGCTGCAAGACTTCAGACACGCGTGCCGCGCCGGGTTCATCGTCGCGCAGTGTGGGCAAGGCCCGTGTGTCAAGCAGATAGCGCTTTATCCGTTCGCCAATTCCTCGCGACGGGCGGCCAGCAAACGCCGGGTAGAGCCGCCTTTGCCTTGCCCTCGAAAGGCTTCCACCGGATTGGCGCGTACCGGCACCACGCGGATGGCGCCATTGTCCAATACCCATTCCAGGCGGTCAGAGGGATGCAAATTAAATTGGCGACGAATTGCGGCAGGAATGACGGTCTGCCCGCGTTCGGTAATGGTGCTTCTCATGGCGATCCCCTACGATGAATTAAAATGTGTGATAAATGTAATTCACACATGGCGGCTTCGCAACCCCCATAAAAACCATGTGCCGTGATCGTTGCGCAAGGGACATGGTGCTGGGCGCGCAAGGACGCGCGCCGGAATCAATCGTCGAGTTGCGCCGCGCGCAGGCTTGCGCAGCGCCCACTGGATTTTTTTGCAATAACGGTATATTTTCCATACCATGCTCACCTTTGAATTTGATGAGTCTAAAAGCCAGTCAAATCTTTTGAAGCATGGCAGCAGTTTTGTGGATGCTCAACTACTTTGGGATGACCCGAGACTGCTGGAGATTCCGGCAAACACGGAAGATGAGCCGCGATTTGTCGTGATAGGACGTATCACCGGACGCCACTGGTCAGCCGTCGTTACGTACAGAGGGCGCAATATTCGACTTATATCTGTTCGACGATCACGAACCGAGGAGGCGGCACTCTATGAAAGCTAAAACGTTTGATAAACAGTTTGATGAGGGGGCCACTGACATCCGCGCCTCCCTGGCGTTATCCAAATCGAGGCGCGTGTTGCAGGAACAGAAGCGCGTCAATGTTGATTTTCCTGCATGGATGATCGAATCATTGGATCGGGAAGCAGGCAAACTCGGCGTAACCCGGCAATCCATTATCAAAGTGTGGCTCGCAGAACGCCTCGAGGAAACCGTTTCCAATGCGTCGCCCCAGCGCACGCGGCGCGGCGCCGCCAAAACGGTTTGAGCGTATCGCCTGCCTATGGCGGCGCGCCGGGATTGTTGGGCATAATTTTCCGGCGCCAAGACCTGAATTGGGTCTGCAATAGAACGGGCATCTTCGGATGCCCGTTGCTGCTTTACACAGAACGCGAGTGCCTTTTCCGCATTCTTCGGTTCACGTATTACAATCCATGCGACATTAAGAATGCTGCTCGCGCGCGGTGACGCGCGAGTAGCCGACCGGGGAGCGTGGCAGCATGGCGGCATCGAATGAAATGGAAGTGAAGGCAGGCTGGGAGCTATACCAGCGCGGTGATTGGGCGGGCGCGGAACGCCGCTGCCAAAATGTATTAAACGTATCGCCGGCCCATGGCGGCGCGCTGGGGTTGCTGGGCATACTGCGCTTAACCGCAGGCCATGCGGACGAAGCAGCCGCGTTGCTGATGCAGGCACTCAAGGGCAAGCCGCGTGATGCGATGCTGCTGGGTGCGCTGGGGCTGGCGCGGCTGATGCAGGGTGATGCGGGCGCCGCTGAAAAAGCCCTGCGCGGCGCGTTGAAATGGGGAAACCCCAATGACGCGTTGTTGCACATGCGGCTGGGCATGGCGCTGGGCGCGCAAGGACGCGCGCCGGAGGCCATCGTCGAGTTGCGCCGCGCGCAGGCAATCGCGCCGGACAATATCGATGTGGTGCTGAATCTCGCCAACGCGCTGGCGGAATCCGCACACACCACAGAAGCTGAGACACTGTTGCGCCGCGTACTCGAAGTGCAGCCCAGCCATGCCGACGCGCGCTTTAATTTGGCTACGCTCTACACCGGCTTGGGTCGGTTGGACGAAGCCGCCACTGAATTTCACGCGCTGCTGCAACAACATCCAGACAGCGCGGATGCGCACAACAGTCTGGGCATCGTGCTGGAGCGGCAGTTACAGTTGGACGCAGCGGCTGAATCGTACCGCAGGGCGCTGGCGCTTGATGGCAACCACGTTTCCGCATTGAACAATCTGGGTAACGTGATGCGTGCCCAGCGCCGTTTTGACGAAGCGCAAGGGTATTACACGCGGGCCATGCAACAAGCGCCAACGCATGCCGATGCTTATCTGAATAGGGGGCTGCTGCATGCCAGGCAGGATCAGCGCGAGGAGGCGCGTGGCTGGTTCGACAAGGCGCTATCGGTAGACCCGCGCTGCGTGGAGGCCGCGATCAATATCGGCGAACTCCATCGGCAAGCGGGCGCGCTGCCGGAGGCCGTGACCGCGTATCGCAAGGCGTTAAGTATTGAATCGGCGAATATCGATGTTCTGAACGCATTGGGCAATTTGCTGAGAACCCAGGGACAACTGGATGAAGCAGCGGCGTGTTTTTCGCGCGCGATACGCGCGGCGCCTGATGATGCAGCCAGTTTAATCAACCTCGGTGTATTGCGCGGGCAGCAAGAACAATTTGACGAGGCCAGCGCGTTGCTGCGGCGGGCGGTGAATATCGACAAGAATTCCGTCATGGCGCATACCCGGCTCGCGGACGTGTTGAAAGTCAGTGGCCACATCGAGGAAGCCAAGGCCGCCTACGAACGTTTGTTGTTGCTGCAGCCGGAGAATGTGGCGGCGTCAGCGGGGCTCGCGCACGTGCGCCAGCATTTGTGCGACTGGGCGGGGATCGAGACGCTGTGGGATGTGGCGCGCCGGGCGATTCTGGAGGGCGGACACACGGGTATTACACCGTTCAGCGCACTCTCGATTGACACGACGGCACAAGAGCAACAAATTTGCGCGCAAACCTGGGCGCGCCATGAATTTGGCTGGATCAGCGATCAGCATGCGGCGGTAACACCCCGAACACGCGTGCAGAATGCGCCGTTACGGTTGGGCTATCTGTCGTGGGACTACCACGAGCACGCCACCGCGTATTTGATGGCGGAGGTGTTTGAATTGCACAACCGCGATCGATACAGTGTGACGGCATACTCCCTGGGCCCGGACGACGGCAGCGCCATCCGCAGCCGCATCCGCAGTGGATGTGATGCCTTTGTTGATGTCGCCGCGTTATCGGACGCGGCTGTTGCGCGGCGCATCGCGGATGACGGCATTGATATTTTGATAGACCTGAAGGGCTATACCCTTGGATCTCGCGCGCCGATTCTGGCGTATCGCCCCGCGCCGGTGCAAGTGAACTGGCTCGGCTTTCCGGGGACCATGGGCACGCCATGCATCGACTGGATATTTGCCGATCCCTTTATCATTCCCGAAGGCGCCGAAGCGCATTACGACGAGCGGGTTTACCGCTTGCCGGATTGTTATCAACCCAATGACCGGCGGCGGGCCGTGGCGGCAGCACCCACGCGCGCCGAGTGTGGATTACCCGAAACCGGCGTGGTTTTTTGCTGTTTCAACCAGGCGTACAAAATATTGCCTGAAACCTTTGCTGCGTGGATGCGTATCCTTGCGCGCGTGCCGGGCAGCGTGCTGTGGTTGCTGGAGACCAGCCCAATGGCCGCGCGGAATCTGCACTCAAGCGCCGCCGCACTGGGCGTGGCGGCGGAGCGGATACTGTTTGCGCCGCGCCGTCCGCTCGCCGATCATCTGGCGCGCTACCGCATTGCCGATCTGGCGCTGGATACGTTTCCGTACACCTCGCATACCACCGCCAGCGATGCGTTGTGGACGGGGTGCCCGCTGGTGGCGCGGGTGGGCGACACGTTTGCGTCGCGGGTGTCGGGCAGCGTGCTCAATGCGGCGCAGTTGCCGGAGCTGGTTACCGATACGCTGGCGGCATTTGAAGAAAAGGCAGTGCAGATTGCGCTTGATCCTGATCGGCGTGCCGCTCTGCGCCGCTATCTCGACGAGAAACGCATGACATTGCCGCTATTTGATACGCCCCGGTTTGTGGCGAATCTTGAGGCGGCTTACCAAACCATCAATCGATAGCAGCGGCATCCACATGGATGTGTTCGGGGGCCAAGCCGGCGCAATGGCGTTCAACCATTTGTGTGTAGGCGGCCTCGATGTTGCGGGCAAACGCCTGGGTATCAAACAGCAGCGTAGTCAGCCGGTTTTTATTTAACCGCGCCTTAATCGCCTGAAGTTTTTGAAAATCAGTAGCCAATTCAATGGCAAGCGCCACGTATTCCTGCCGTGAGTTGGTAATCAACTCAGGCAAGTTAATGGCGTGAAGTAAACTGCCGCCCATCCTGCCGGCAAACGCTTCGCCCGTACAAGTCAGCACGGGCAGTCCCGCCCAAAGCGCATCGCTTGCAGTGGTTCCGGCGTTGAACGGCAAGGTATCGAGGAACAGGTCCGCCGTTCGGTATCTTGCCAGATAGTCCGGTAAGTTCATCCTCTCGGCAAAAACCAGCCGTTGCGGAGCTAGCCCTCTTTTTTCGGTTTCACTTAACAGATTCCTGGAAACCGAACTATTGTCCTTCAATAACCACAGCACACTACCTTCAACACCCTGCAAAATTTGCATCCAGCTTGCAAAAACATCGGGTGTAATTTTGTAGGGATTATTAAAGCAGCAAAAAACAAACCCGGTGTCCGGCAAACCGAACGATTGCCTGGTAAACACGGTAGCGGAAATTTCTTTTTTGCTGTCGTTCACTTGAAAGCTGGGTAGATAGGCAATTTTCTCCGTGTAGCCGTCGGCGAATTTTTCAGGAATAACATTCTTGTCGGCGACGATGTAATCCATATAAGACGCCCCGGTCGTTCCCGGATAGCCTAAATAATTGACTTGTATGGGTGCGGCTCTGAAAGCAAAAATTCCCATGCGTGAGTCATGGGTATGCCCGCCCAAATCGACCGCGATATCAATGTTCAGGCCCCTGGCCATGGCCGCGATTTCTTCATCGGTCTTGAGTTTGCAGTCTATAAATCGATCAAAAGTCGATGCCAGTCGTTGCGTCATTTCATCGTGATTCCGGCGCCCGAAGGAAAACGCGTAAATCTCAAATTTTTCCCTGTCGTGGCTTTCAAAAAGTTCAGCCGTTAACAAAGCAACGGCATGTTTATTAAAGTCAGGGGAAAAATAGCCGACGCGAATTTTTTGCGGCCGGATGCGTTTCGCTATCGTTCCGAGCGCGGTATTTTCAGGGTATTTTTCATTGACCCAACTTTCCGCGGACAATCGCTGCAAGGCCAGTGAATCGTAAATGGCCAATAGCGGAAAGCTGGGCGCTGCCATTTTATGGCTTTCGATTTGCATTTTTAAATGCCGGCGATCTTCGGTAAAGCTTTTCCAGTCACACAGGCGCATTCTGGCGTGCAACAGGGCGCCGAAAATAAACTCGTAGTCAGGCTGGATCTCGATGGCTTTTTCGTAGCTCGTTACCGCCTCGTCCAATCGCTGGAGTTTTTGCAGCGCATTGCCGCGGCTGTTGTAGGCGTCGGCGTTATCGGGTTTGATGGCAATAGCGCGGTCGTAACTGGCAATAGCAGCGTCCAGTTGATTGAGCTCTTGTAGCGTAATGCCCAGGTTACAGTAGGCTGCGGCGTAATCCGGCGTGATCGCAATGGCGCGGTGATAACTCGCCACCGCGGCATCCAGTTGTTTGAGTTCCGCCAGCGCGTTGCCGCGGTTATAGTGCGCTTCGGCATAATCCGGCGCGATCCCGATCGCGCCGTCATAGCTCGCGATCGCGGCATGCAGTTGCCGGAGGTCTTGCAGCGCAACCCCGCGATTGTTGCAGGCTTCCGCGAAATCGGGCGCGATCTCGATCGCGCGCTCATAACTCGCAACGGCCGCCGCGAATTGTTTGAGTTCCGCCTGCGCGTTGCCCCGGTTGCTGTAGGCCTCCGCGCAATCGGGCATGATGGCGATAGCACGGTCAAAACTGGCGATAGCCGCTTCAAACCGCTGTAGTTCTTTGAGCGTGTTGCCACGGTTGTAGTGGGCTTCGCCGTAATCGGGCTGGATGGCGATGGCACGGTCGTAGCTTTCAACCGCCGCTTCGAGTTGCTTGAGTTCCGCCAGCGCATTGCCGCGGTTGTTGCCGGCTTGCGCGTAATCGGGCTGAATGGCGATAGCGCGGTCAAAATTTTCAATGGCTTCCGTCAAGCGTCCCAGTTTTTGCAGCGCAACGCCTCGATTGCTCCAGGCTTCTGCGTTATTCGGCTGCGCGGCCACGGCCCGGCCGAATAAGCTTGCCGCTTCGTCCAGCCTGTCGGTCTGCGCGGTAATGGCGCCCAACAGGTTGAGTGCATCAAAATAATCGGCATGGGCTTGCAATAGCCGCCGGCACAACTGTTCTGCCTTGCCCCAGTCGCCGCTGTTATAGGCTGCTGCCGCTTGTTGCATATTACGCATAGATACCCGTGTCAGGTTCAAAGCCGGATTGCGGTGATGCACTCAAAGTAACGCTTTCTTGATGCGCGCAATCACATCGTCCCAGTTGCCGGGCGCGGATTGTCTGAAAATTTTAATACTGGGATACCACGGGCTATCGTCACGATCCTCATGCCAATACCAATGGCGGCCCGTGCTGTAAGGGAGCAATAGAAAGGTGGGTTTTCCCAACGCCCCTGCCAGATGGGCCGTGGTGTTGCTGATGGTAATCACGGCGTCGCAGGCGGCTATCAGCGCCGCGAGACCGTCGATATCATTAAAGTTGTCGATGTCATCCATATGAGTCATCCGCAGCGCGCATGCTTCGCCGAGACGCTGTCGCTCACCGGCGGTGTCGCCGTATTGCAGGTCTACGCTTTGTACGTTTTCCAAGGCCAAGATCGGTAGCAGATCCATCAGGCGAAGGCTTTTTTCCGCGGCAACCTCGTTGTTTTGGCTAAACCAGGATATACCGCAGATCAATTTTCCGCGCGCCATGCGATGGCGCAGGGCGAGCGAGCGATCCCGGTCGGGGCGCAAATAAGCGGCTTGATCCGCCGGGAAATCGCGCCACTGTGTGCGCAGGTGCTGTCCGATGCTGCCTAACGCTACGTGCGCGTCAAAGTGTCTGCCCGGCAGGGATTCGTCCCGCGCGATGACATGGATGGCGGGAAAGGCGCGTTGAAATATCGCGACCAGTCGCGGATCCACGGCGAGCAGTATCGAACTTACCCGCCGCGCCAGTTCCGGGATCATGCCGGCGAACAAAATTTGATCGCCGATACCTTGCTCTCCCCAGACCAGCAGCGCCCCGTTTAATGGGGTTCCATCCCACCACGGCTTTGCCGATGCGAGTATGGCGCCGCGCGCGCCGTCCTCCCACCGCGACTCGTACTGTTTCCAGCCTGCCGCAAAATCACCCAGCGACAACCGGCAAATACTTTCGTCCCATTGAGAGATCTCGGACGCCGAGTGGAGTCTCGCCTGCGTGTAGCTCTCCAGCGCCAAACGCGTTTGCTTCATGCTCATCAGCGCGTTTGCGCGATTCTTGAGTGTGATGGCATGATTCGGCGCGATGCGTAACGCGTTTTCGTAGTCTTCCAGCGCCTCGTCCGGACGCTTGAGATCGACCAAAACATTACCGTGACCGTTCAGCGCATCGACCGAGAGCGGGTTGACTTTCAAGGCGCGCTCAAACGTGGCGAGCGCATCGTGTTTGCGGGCCAGATTACTTTGGCAGGCGCCCAGAATCAGCAGCGATTCTTCGGCATGCGGATCCGCCTGCAGCAGCCGGGCGGAGAGTTGTTCTGCTTCCTCGTACTGCCGTAACCCGACCAGCACCACCGCCAAATTGCTCAGTATGCTGGCACGGCCCGGCGCCTGTTGCAGCGCCTCTCTGTATAACGCCGCGGCATCGGCAAGCGCATTTTCCTGCTGCTTCGCCAAGGCTTGATAGAACAATTGTTCCGCGGTTGGGGTGGTCATCGATGGTCTTGCATGCAGAAAGGTTGCTTGGGCGGATTATCGCAAATCTCGCGCTGCCGGGGCGCACAGAAAAAGCTCATGCGCGGCAATATCGGCAGCAGAAAAACTTAGACAAAACAATCGCATAGCCATAGAATCGGGCGCAGCTCGCGCAGCTCCATGGGGGGGTGAAAGCGCGTTGCGCCGCTATGGAACCGGACCGCAACACCAGTACCGACATCCACGACTCGCTTGAACGCGTGACGGCCTTGCTCCACAAGCATGATGTGCTTGTAGAGTCGGCCATGGAGGCGTCCAGCGAGTCCGGCGCGCCGAGTTCCACGCCTGAAGCAGCTGCGCAACGACAGGCGGTTCTCGAAGACCTGCGGATTCTGCTCGATCCGCTGCACCCCGCCGACGTTGCCTACATTCTTGAGGCCTTGCCGCTCACGCAGCGGCTGGTGGTGTGGGATCTGGTCAAGGCCGACCGCGATGGCGAAATCCTGCTCGAAGTCTCCGATGCGGTGCGCGAGACCCTTATCGAGCACATGGACGACCATGAACTGGTCGCCGCCACCGGCCAGTTGGAGGCCGACGAAATCGCCGATCTTGCGCCGGACTTGCCGAGCGAGGTCATTGAGAACGTTTTCAAGCTGCTGCCGCCGGAAGAGCGCGAGCAATTGCGCGAGGCCATGTCGTATCCCGAGGGAACCGTCGGCGCGCTGATGGATTTCGACATGGTGCAAATCCGCGAAGACGTAACGCTCGAAGTGGTGCTGCGCTACCTGCGCCGTCTGGACGAATTGCCCGATCACACCGACCTGCTGTTCGTGGTGGATCGCGCCGAGCAGTTGAAGGGGCTGGTGCCGATTAACCGCTTGTTGGTAACCGACCCCGAGGTGGCGGTGGGCGAAGTGATGACGCGCGATTTCGTGCGCTTTAATGCCGACGAAGATGCGGTGGATGCCGCAGCGGCGTTCGAGCGCTACGATCTGGTGTCAGCGCCCGTGGTGGACGATGCCGGTGCGCTGGTGGGGCGCATGACCGTCAACGCGGTGGTCGATTTCATGCGCGAGAAGACCGACAGCGAAATGTTGAGCGCCGGCGGTCTGCGCGAGGATGAAGACATCTTTGCTTCGGTGTGGAAAAGTGTGCAGAACCGCTGGGCGTGGCTGGCGATTAATCTGATTACCGCGTTTGTGGCCTCGCGCGTGATCGGCTTGTTTGAAGGCTCCATCGGCAAACTGGTGGCGCTGGCGGCGCTGATGCCGATCATCGCGGGCATTGGCGGCAATTCCGGCAACCAGACGATCACCATGATCGTGCGCGCATTGGCGCTGGGGCAGATCACGCGCGCCAATGCGAGCAAACTCTTTATCAAGGAGTTGAGCGTGAGCGCGTTGAATGGCCTGATCTGGGGCGGGGTGGTGGGTATTTTCGCGTTCCTGATTTATCACAACTGGCAACTCGGGCTGGTGATGATGCTCGCCATGGTGCTGAATCTGTTGCTGGCGGCGTTCATGGGTGTATTGATCCCCATGGCGATGGACAAATTGGGGCGCGATCCGGCGGTGGGGGCGAGCGTGATGATTACCGCCATCACCGACAGCGGCGGATTTTTTATATTTCTGGGGTTAGCGACGCTGTTCCTGGTGTGAGCCGGCTTTCCCCGGGGAATAAATTTCCGCGGACGTTGTTCACAACCGTGATCCGCTCAGGAGGCGCATCGGGGGGCGTGTTTTTGGGTCGATCAAAAGCCCGGCTACGCGCTGTCGGGCGATATCGAAAAAAGTGAATGGTTGCGCGTGGCGCACGCGGCATACCGGCAGCTGAATCCCGGCTTGATGCTGATTGCTGTACTGCACCATCGTTGTCACCGCACAATCCTTGTCGCAAAGTCGCGCCAGCGCGCTTGCGGCCCACTCGCGAATCATAGCGTAAGCAATTGTTTTTAAACGATTATTTTAATATCAGCACATGCGGTCATCGACACGATTAGGCGTCGCTGTGCGTGATGCAGCGGGTTCGTGGCGGCGCTGGAAGGAAAATAATGCGCAACAGCAACGAAGCGGTTGGCGTAACGCGGAGGCGGGTGGGAAACCGGCGGCACCAAAAAACAACGGGGACTGAAAGTTCCAGTCCCCGTTGCAATTTACTGCGACTACTTCTTTTTCGCTGCTTTTTTCTTAGCTACTTTTTTCTTTGCTGCTTTTTTCTTCGCTGCCATGTGAGTCTCCTTT
>CAMDDY010000124.1 GCA_945893125.1 Bordetella parapertussis | reverse complement strand
TGCGCCCAAGTGAGCTGATCGGTGTTCAAATTAAGCAGTCGCCCTGCGGTCACGGCGCAACCGAGATGGCCCGCCACGCCGGTGGTGTGAAAGCCGGATTTGTGCATCATGCCGTTGGCGGCCAGCCCCAAGCGGGTGATGGTTTCCACACCCAGCAGGTAGGCGGTGATGAGTTCCTTGCCGTCGCGATTTAACTGCTCGGCCAAACCGAACGCGCAGGGAAACGCCGCCGCGCTCGGATGCACTGGGCCTTCCGCATGGGTGTCATCGTAATCGAGGCCGTGCGCGAGGATGCCGTTGACCAGCGCGGCATCCTTCACCGGCAATCGCGCCGCCATGCCGATCACAGTGGCGTGGCCGCTTTCGCCGGTGGCGTTTGCACCACTGAGCGCGCGATGCGCGAAATCGAAATGGGTGGCGGCAAGGGACGTGCCCAGCGTGTCGAGTATGTGGTGCTTGGCGAACGCCTGAACGCGAGCCGGCACATCCTCGTAACGCAGGTTGGCGGCGAAGCCGGCGATCTGGCGCGCGGGTGAGTGGTTGTGCGCTACGGGAACTGGTTTAGTCACGCTGGATTTCCTCTATGACAGTGCGCATCGACACTTCCAGATACCGGAATGGTTGTTTTCCCGGACGAAGCAAACTAACATTTGCCGGGAACCTAATCAACATGCGTTGTTTTTCCTTCACCTTCCGGAGAGTCGTAATGTCAAAGCAGTCGAAACAGACCAAGCCCAAAATCGATATCGAGCGCAACAAGCTGGGCAAAAAAATTCGCCGTGAAGTGGTCGGCGCCGAGTACGACGACCAGTTGCAAAATGCGGAGAGCGATTTTTCGCAGCCGATTCGTGACTATACGACCGAAAATCTGTGGGGCAGGGTATGGGCCGACAACACGCTGTCGCGCAAGACGCGCAGCTTGCTCAACGTGGGATTGACGACCGCGTTTCGCTGCTCGCACGAGACCAAGGTGCATATTCGTGGCGCACGCAATAACGGCGCCACGCGCGAGGAAATCCGCGCCGTGCTGATGCAGGTGATGATGTACGCGGGCATACTGGCGGTGCGCGAGGCGGTGCGCGGAGCGAATCAGGTGTTTGCCGAAGAAGACGCGAAGAAAAAGAAGCTCGCGAAAAAACGCTAACGCAGACGCAAACAGCTTGACCTCCTTGCGAGTCGGTATTTCAGCCGGGCTGTATGTGGCGTTCAGCGCGCTTGCGCCGAACGGCGTTGCACAACCCTATCCCGCCAAGCCGGTGCGTTTTGTGGTGCCTTTTGCACCGGGTGGCGGCACGGATATCGTCGCCCGCGTCATTGGGCAGAAGTTGAGTGAGGCCTGGGGCCAGGCGGTGGTGATCGATAATCGGCCGGGCGCGGGCAGTACCGTGGGCACGGCGTTGGCCGCGAAGTCGCCTGCCGACGGTTACACTTTGCTGATGAGCAGTATCTCGCTCGCGTTTGACACGACGATATACAAGGATTTGCCGTACGATCCCGTGCGGGATCTTGCGCCGGTGGCGCGCGTCGCCTCGCAGCCGAATCTGCTGGTGGTGCATCCGGCGCTGCCGATCAAGTCGGTCAACGAACTGCTGGCACAGGCGCGGGCCAAACCGGGCGCCATCAACTATGCGTCGGGCGGCAGCGGCAGTGGCCCTCATCTGGCGACCGAACTGCTGAAAATGCTCTCGGGCATTCAACTGACGCATGTGCCGTACAAAGGCACGGGGCCTGCGTTGAACGATCTGCTGGGCGGACAGGTGCAGTTGATGATTGCGGTGATGGCGCCGGTGTTGCCGCACGTGGTGTCGGGAAAACTGCGCGGCATCGCGGTGACAGGTGCCGCGCGCTCGCCCACCGCGCCGGACATACCGACCGTCGCGGAATCCGGCATCGTGGATTATGAATTCAATACCTGGTACGGTATTCAGGTTCCCGCCGGTACGCCGCGTGACGTGGTGCGTCGGATCAACGACGGCGTGTTGCGCGCCTTGCAGACTGCGGATGTGCGTACGCGGTTCGCGGCGGGCGGGCTGGAACCATCCGGCAGCACGCCGGAACAGTTCGGCGCCATGGTGCGCTCTGAAATTGCGAAATGGAGCAAAGTCGCTGCGCGGATCGGAACGGCGAAGTGATGTGCATTACGAGTTATTGAAAATACTGTTTAAAAATAAAGGCATAGAAATGAACGCTGCAAACCCGAACACCACGGCGTCACTTACCCTGCACGTCGCCGAGTTTATCCACAACGCGCATTACAGCGATATCCCTGCCTCTGTTATTGCGTGCAGCAAGAAGGCGATACTCGACACGCTGGGTGTCGCGCTGGCGGGCGCGAAATCTGATGGCAGTGAAATCATTCAACGGCATATTGCCGAGTTGGATTGCGCCAGTGGTGGTGCTGCGGTGTACGGCACGGACGCGCGCGCGCCGGCGCGTTTTGCCGCGCTGGCCAATGGTTGCGCCATGCACGCGGATGATTACGACGATACCTTTCATCCGAGCCGCGTGCATCCGTCGGCGCCGGTGGTGGCGGCCTTGTTCGCGGATGCCGAGCGCGATGATCGATCCGGACGTGATGTGTTGACGGCGTTTAACGTCGGTGTTGAGGTGACCTGCAAAGTGAGTCAGGCGATAGACAACGAACATTATCAGCGCGGCTACCACGCCACCGGCACCTGCGGCGTGTTCGGCGCGGCGGCGGCAGTGTGCAACCTGCGCGGACTGCCGCTGGAAGCCACACGTTTTGCATTGGGCATCGCCGGCAGTTCATCGTCGGGGCTGCGCGAAAATTTCGGCACCATGGTGAAACCGCTGCATACCGGGCGCGCGGCTGAAAACGGCTGGGTGGCGGCGTCACTGGCTGCGTCCGGTTTCACGGCTGCGCCCACCATACTCGAAGGCGAACGCGGATTCTTTCTGGCCGGCGGCGGACGTTACGATGAAAAAATCATCCGCAATCGCATGGGCGCGCCGTGGACGTTTGACTCGCCCGGCGTGGGCATCAAGCCGTTTCCGTCCGGCGCATTGACGCATCCGGCGATGTCGAAAATGCGTGATCTGGTGATCGAGCACAACATCACACCGGATCAAGTTGCGCGCGTCGGCATCAAAACCAATCGCCTGTTGCCGGAGAACCTGACCTATCACCGTCCGGTGACGGGTTTGCAGGGAAAATTCAGCATGGAGTTTTGTCTCGCGTCGATACTGGTGCTGCGCCGCGCCGGTCTGGCGGAATTCACCGATGCCGTGGCCGCGCGCGCGGATATACAGGATGCGATTGCGAAATTTGACTACACCACCTACAGCGATGACGAGGCGAAGACCGGGCAGTACACACGGCTTACCAGTTTTATCGACATTCATTTGAAATCCGGCAAAACGGTATCGGCGCGTGTCGATGAAGCCAAGGGCAGTGCGGCGATTCCGATGAACGAGGATGATGTGGCGGAAAAGTTTCGTGAGTGTGCGGCGTTTGCGGGTTGGTCGGCGGAGCGCAGTGAAAAGATTGTGAAGACGGTTTATAACCTTGAGAATGTGGCGAAGATCAGTGAACTGACGGCGTTGTTGTTGCGCGCTTGATGGCCTGATGCCCAGTATGTTTCGTTGCTATCTTTTTTGGATGCGCCTGGTTGCGCTCGCGGTGTCATGTGCCGCCGCCGGCATGGCATCAGCCCAACAAAGCCCGTATCCGCAGCGCCCCATACGCCTGATCGTACCGGTTGCCGTCGGCGGCGCCACCGATATCGTGGCGCGCATAGTCGCCAACCGCTTGTCGCAAGTGCTCACGCAGCAACTGGTGATCGATAACCGCGCGGGCGCGGGCGGCATCATCGGCACCGAACTCGTCGCACGCGCGACGCCGGACGGCTACACGCTGCTGTTTGCTTATGCGTCGCACACCATCATGCCGTTTTTGAGCCGCAAGGTGCCGTACGATCCGGACAAAGATTTCACGGCGTTGGGGCAGGTGGGGGCCACTCCTCTGGTGTTGACGGTACATTCTTCATTGCCTGCCAACAGCGTCAAGGAGCTTATTGCGCTGGCGCGCGCGAAGCCGGGGCAGATACGTGCCGCCGCGCCGGGCATGGGCGGCGTGGGGCACATTGCCGCCGAGATATTCAAGCTCGAAAGCAACACCGATATCACCACCATCATCTACAAAGGTGGCGGCCCCGCGCAGCTCGCGCTGGCGCAGGGCGAGGTGCAGTTCGTGTTTGCCACGCCGCCCGCGGCGATGTCGCAGATCAAAGCCGGCCGGGTAAAAATTCTGGCGACCTCCAGCCCGATGCGGCTGTCTTATCTGCCGGACGTGCCGACGTTTGTGGAAGCAGGATTGCCCGGTATCGATGTCATGCCATGGCAGGGGTTTCTTGCACCAGCGAATACGCCTCGGCCTATCGTGATGCAATTCAACGCCGCGTTAAACGGCGTGTTGAAGGAGGCCGATGTCAGCTCCAAGCTCGGCGTTGCCGGATCGGATGTGGTGCCGAGCACGCCCGAAGCGCTGAGCGCAAAAATCCGCAAGGAGCTGGATTATTTTTCGCGCGTGATCAAGGCGGCGAAGATCAAGCCGGTGGAGTAGGGCTATTCGGGTTTGATTCCCGCCGCCCGGATGAGTTTTCCCCAGCGCGGCAAATCCGTCTTGATGCGTTCGGCGAATTGCTCCGGCGTATTGAGTACCGGCTCCATGCCTTGACTTTGCAGGCGTTGCGAGACTTCCTTGTCGCCGATGGTCTTGACCAGCGTGGCGTGCAGGCGCGCAACGATTTCGCGCGGCGTGGCAGCGGGCGCGACGATGCCGAACCACGAGCTGGCTTCGAAGCCGGGCACGCCCGATTCGGCGACGGTGGGCAATTCCGGCAACAACGGCGTGCGTGTGCTTGAACCCACCGCCAGCGCGCGTATCTTGCCGGCCTTGACGTGCGGCAGCGAGGTGAGCACCGGGTCGTACAGCAGCGCGGTCTCGCCGCCGAGCAGGCTAATCATCGCCGGGGCCACACCTTTGTAGGGGATGTGCAGAAAATTTACGCCCGCCATGCTTTTCAACATTTCGATGCCCAGGTGCGACACAGAGCCCGCGCCTGCGGTGCCGAAGGTCAGCTTGCCGGGATTCGCCTTGGCGAGCGCAATCAATTCCCTGATCGTGCGCGCCGGTATCGAGGGGTGAACATCCACCACGAAGGGGCTCGCGGTGAGCATGGTGACCGGCGCAAAATCGCGCACCGGGTCGTAGCCGATTTTCGCGTAGAGATGCGGCACCACGCACAGCGTGGCCATGCTGCCCAGCGCCAGCGTGTAGCCGTCGGGCGGCGATTTCGCGACATACTCGGTGCCGATGGTGCCGCTGGCGCCGGTGCGTTGTTCCACCACCACGGATTGACCGAATGCCTCGGTAAGCTTCTGCGCGGCCAGCCGCGCGTTGAAATCGACCGCTGCGCCGGGCGCTGAACCCGCGATGATGCGTACGGTTTTGGCGGGGTAGTTGGCCGCGCGATCCTGCGCGAGCGCGGGTGTGGCGATCAGCACGAGCACGGTGATGCCATAGCGGGGTTTTATAAATTTCATAATAAAAACAAATACTTATGTTAGATAATCAAGGTGCGAGCGTTTTGCAAAACACGTCAGCCGTCGGGCACGCTTCCATTTGCCAGCACTGCGCCAGTATCTGCTCCGCCTTGTCGCGCGGGTAAACGGTTTGCAGTTGGCCGCGCGTTTTGTGGGTGATGTCGTCATCGTTCAGCGGACGCGCCACGCTGCCGCGGCAATGTAACTCGCTGGCTTCCAGTGTCGTTCCGTTTTTCAGTGTGACGCGCACGTGCGCGGCTTCACGTCCTACATTGTCGTCGTTGATAAACGTCACCTTGCGGCGCAGTGCGCTGATGGCGGGATCGCGCACCACGTCGTTGGAAACTTCCGCGATGCCGGCGGCTTTATAAACCAGTGTTGCCGCCGCCCAGTGTTGCAGACTGACCAGCGCCTGGCCGCGATCCTTGGGGTCGGGCAGATTGGTGAGTTTGCCGGCGAGCGGATTAAGCGTCATGTCTATGTGCTCGATTTGTGTTGCGTCAAACGCAGGCTGCTTCACGATCTCCAGACACGCGTCTACAATCGGGTGTATCACCACGCCCGACGGATACGGTTTGTAAGCGAGCGTTGAAATCTCAAAGGTGTGTCCGAGACCGGCAATGGCGGCTTCAAAGTTAGGCTGCTGTGCGTACGACACCGCAAAACCTTTTGCGCCTTCGATCATCGTATCCGAGCATTCAAAGTCGCGCGCGGCCAGCAGCGCCGCCGTCAATCCGCAGCGCGCGGCGTGGCCGGGGGTGTAGTGGCTGCCCATGGTGGATTGCGCTTCACGCAGTCCGCTCGATTGATTGGCGGCAAGACCGATGGCGGTTGCCATGTGCGCTTCGTCCAACGCCAAAATCTTGCCCGCGGCAACCGCCGCACCGATGCAGCCGACCAAACCCTGAATGGACAAACCAACCGCGCTGGCCGCCGGCGGCACGCAGAGTATGTTGCCCACGCGGCATTGAATTTCCACGCCGAGTATCAGGGCGTGCAGCAAATCCTTACCCGAGACAGGCTGGCGCTCGCTAAGCGCCAGCAGCGCTGCCGCGACCGGACTGGTGGGATGCGCCACCGTGGCAAAGTGCGTGTCGTTAAAGGCGAGGGCGGCGGAACTCATCGAGTTGATGAACGCGGCGTTTAATGCATCCAGTCTTTCACCGCGGCCGACGATAGTGGCGGCAGGCGCGCCGTTGAACGCAGCGAAAAAGCCCAGCATCAATTCGACATCGTCTTCGCGCGAGCCGCCGGCCGCGCAGCCGATGTAATTCACAAACGCGCGCAGGCCCTCGTGGCGCACTGCGCTTGGCAAATCCTCATAGCGGGACGCGCATATATAACGGGACAGGATACGGGTGATGTTTTTCAACGGAAGCACTCCTGAAGGATGATGGTGCGCGTGCCGGATTATTTCGGATATAGTGGATGGGGTCAACGCATCGTATCAACACTCGCACGGAATACACGGTATGGAACTCAATCTAAAAGGACGCACGGCGCTGATTACGGGCGCATCGCGCGGCATCGGTTACGGCGCAGCGCTGCATCTCGCGGCGGAAGGCTGCAATTTGCATCTGGCGTCGCGCAATGCACACGACCTTGCGTCCGCGCGCAAACGGATTACCGAGGCGCATCCGGTCGAGGTGAATATCCACGCGCTCGATTTGTCACAGGAAGAAAACATGCTCAAGCTCGCGCGGGCGTGCGGCCCGGTGGATATTCTCATCAACAATGCCGGCGCGATTCCGCATGCGACGATCGCGGCATTCGATGACAAATCCTGGAAAGTAGGATGGGATCTGAAAGTGTTCGGCTTTATTAACCTCACGCGCGAGGTGTATCGCGAGATGTGCGCCAGCCGGCGTGGTGTCATCATCAACGTGGCGGGTCTTGCGGGGGAGCGCCCCACCGCAAACTACATTGCCGGCAGCATGGGCAACGCCGCGCTGATGGCGATGTCGCGTGCGTTGGGCGCGGAAGGGGTGGGCTATGGCGTGCGCGTGATCGCGGTCAATCCGGGCGGCATCGCCACCGAGCGTCAGACCGAATCGCTGAAGGCGCGCGCGAAGCATAAATTCGGCGACGAAAACCGCTGGGGTGAATTTGCCGTCAATCGTCCGATCAAGCGCCTCGGCACGGTGGCGGAGATTGCCGATGTGATTGTGTTTTTGTGTTCGGACCGTGCCAGCTACATCAGCGGCACGGTGATTACGGTGGATGCCGGCGCCAGCGTTGCGATTTAAAACAGCCACGGGGTATTCAATCGGCCTCAATCTGCCTTAAGCCCGGTTTGTTTCACGACGCGCGCCCAATTCGACAGTTCTGTTTTGATCAGCGTGAGCAGCCGCTCAGGGCTGCCGCCCGCGGGTATCAGGCCCTCGGCGGCAATACGTTGCGCAAACTCCGGCTCCTTGATGATGGCGTTGATGTCGGCATTGAGCTTTTCAACAATGGGTTGCGGCAACCCCCGGGGGCCGAGCATGCCGTGCCAGGTGTTCACTTCTATTTCAAAACCGCTCTCGAACAACGTCGGTATGTCCGGTAGCGGCGTAATGCGCTTGGGCGCGGTGACTGCCAGCGCATTGAGCCGGCCGAATTTCACCTGCGGCACCGCGCTGGCGACAGCCGCGAGCGTCAACTGCACGTGGCCGGCCATGGTATCGACGATGGATTGGCCGGTGCCTTTATAGGGCACATGCACAAGCTTGATGCCGGCGAGCATCGAGAACCATTCGGATGATAAATGCGTGATGCTGCCCTGGCCGCTGGTGGCATACGCGATTTGTTTGGGCCTGCTCTTCGCGAGCGTAACGAACTGTTTCACACTCCGCACGGGCAAGGAGGGGTGAACCACCATCACGAACGGGCCATCGTCGGCGCGAATGATGGGCGCAATGTCGGCCAGCGGGTCGTAGCGCAGCGTGTACAAATTGGGTGATACGGTGTAGGTCACGCCGGTGACCAGCAGGGTGTAACCGTCGGCGGGGGATTTCAACGCGACCTCGGTGCCGATGGTGCTGCCCGCGCCCGCGCGATTCTCCACCACGAACTGCTGTCCCGGCACGGCCGAGAGCTTGGCCGCAAGCAGGCGGGCGATCAAGTCGGTGCCGCCGCCGGGTGAAAACGGCACGA
The DNA here is from genome assembly GCA_945893125.1 of Bordetella parapertussis. Classification (GTDB taxonomy): domain Bacteria; phylum Pseudomonadota; class Gammaproteobacteria; order Burkholderiales; family SG8-41; genus UBA5216. Next base: position 2,497 of record CAMDDY010000124.1, on the reverse strand, counting down.
TGATACGCACGGGTTTTACAGGATAAAGTTGTTGCCCGCAGGCAGATGCCGCGCCGATGGCCATCAGCACGGCGGCTACATTGCGCAACACCTTGGGCAGAACGGCGCCCAAGGTTATGCCGCCGCCACGGCGCTTGCGGGCGATGCCGTTTTTGCTGTGTCGTCGTAGTAACGTCCAATCGGCGCGCCGAGCAGCGCCGTGCGCAGCATGTAGCGGATTTTCGAACGGTCATAATTCGGCACGGCAATATGCATGGTGCAGCGGTTATCCCAGATCAAGAGATCGTGCAGGCTCCAATTATGCCGGTAGGTGAATTCCAGCGAGGTGGCGTGCTGATTCAGAAACGCGAGGATCGGGGCGCTCTCGGCTTCCGTCATACCGACGAACGAGCGTATGCGCTGGCCGACGAACAATGATTTACGGCCGGTTTCAGGATGTGTCTGGATCACCTGGTGTACTACCGGCGGATTAATTTTCTTCATCGCGGCGACCTTTTCCGGATCGCGCTTGTCGAGCCCCTTGATCAGCGACACGTCGTGTATGGCCTCCAGCTTTTCGAGGAATTCCCGCAACGTTGGGCTGAGCGTTTCGCAGGCCATGTACTGATTGCTGAAAATGGTGTCGCCGCCGACCGGGGGTTTTTCCTGGCACCACAGGAATGAGGCCTTGGTGGGGCGCAGCGTATAGGTGCGATCCGAATGCCAACTGGTTCCCGCAGTGGCGGTTTCCGACGGCTTGCCGTCCATCGGCTTGTTGGTGACGATCAGCATTTCCTTGTGAGCGGGGTGGCGATAGTACGGCGCGGCCTCGTTCGGATCGATGTCGCCGAAGCATCCCGTAAATCGAATCATCTGCTCCGGTGTCAGTTCCTGTTTGGGAAAGACCAGCACCAGATGCTGGTGCCAGGCGTCGATGATCTGCTGGCGCGCGGACTCGCTCAAGGCCTCGCGCAGATCGAGGCCGGTGATTTCCGCGCCCAAGGCATAGCCGCGCGGTGTGACGGTGATGGTTTGCATGGGGATTCCTTGTTGAAACCCGATCAAGCTATTCTACGCAATGGCGCGGGGAAATGCAGCGCAAAGCCTCTTCCAATGGGGTTTGAACGTGTAGCTGAGGTCGATCATGATGCGAGGCATGGTGATCGATATGGATGACGCACAGTTGCAGACGCTGGATCAGGTGCGGGCCTTTCTCGAGGGCACCGCGGCAATGGGGTTTTCGGTAGCCCCCGATGAGCGCTACCAGTTCGTGGCACGCACCGTGAGGCGCTTTGGTTACTCGTGGCTTAAACGCGCCGACAAAGGCGTGGTGCTGCGCTTCCTGGCGCGCGTGAGCGGCTATTCGCGCCAGCAGCTTACCCGTCTGGTTCAGCGCGCAGGCGCCCGCGCGCCGCTGGCCAAGCGTTACCGCGCCTCGCGTTCGAGCTTTGCCCGCCACTACACCACGGCCGATGTGCGGCTGCTGGCGGAAATAGACGCCTTGCACGGCACCTTGTCCGGGCCCGCCACCAAGAAGCTCATGGAACGAGCCTGCCACGTTTTTGGTGATGCCCGCTATGAGCGGCTGGCGCTGATCTCGGTGGCGCATCTCTACAATCTGCGTAAGCAAACCGGCTATACGCGCCGCCGCCAGCATTGGACCAAGACCCGGCCGGTTGCCATTCCCATCGGCCAACGGCGTGCGCCCGCGCCCAACAACCAACCCGGCTACCTGCGGGATAGCGTGCATCAGGGCGATCAGGATGGCGTTAAAGGGCTGTATCACGTCAACGCGGTGGATTGCGTGACGCAGTTCGAGGCGGTGGCCACTTGCGAGCGTATCAACGAGGCTTTCCTGATCCCGGTGCTTGAAGAGTTGATGTCAAGTTTCCCTTTTGTAATCAAGGGCTTTCATTCGGACAATGGCTCTGAATACATTAACCGCCATGTCGCCGCTCAACAAATTACTCGTCGAGGAGCAACCAAGTCGCGCTCGCGTCATAGCAACGACAACGCGCTGGCTGAGTCCAAGAACGGTTCCATCGTGCGCAAGCACCTGGGCTACAGCCATACCCACGGACAGCAGTTCGGCCACAGCGGCCGCTGGCGATTTGCCCAAACGGTAGTCGGTGCTTCGGATTTGAGCGTCCGCTCCCGAAAAATGTCAGATAGCGCTATCGACCAGAACCGGCAATTCATACCGCGAATCTCGCTTTCCGAAACCGGTCACTCGAATCCGATCACGACTTAACACAGGCGGCGAAAACGTATAGCCACACCCACAAACCCAGCCTTAACCTCACCACTGACTGTCGCGATCATTTGTGCACCGCCCCCTTGTATTGCACAGATACGAGGTTAATTCCGGTTGGCCCCGAAGACACGGCAGATGGCCTTGCGCATCGTGCGACGGCTATTGACCGCACGCTTCCGTGATGGCCATGTCAATATTGCAGCGATCAAGCCTGAGCATGTACGGCGTTTCTTCGCACAGCAAGCCAAGCTCTATAGCAAGCCC
>CAMDDY010000123.1 GCA_945893125.1 Bordetella parapertussis | reverse complement strand
CAACACGCCCGCCGATATCATCGGCAAACTCAATAGCGCGATCATCAAGGCGCTGACGCAACCCGACATGAAACAGCGTCTTGCGGAACAAGGTTCCGACCCCGCCGGCACGACGCCCGCCGAGTTCCGCCAATTCATCGCCAGCGAAGTCGGCAAGTGGGCGAAACTGGTGCAGATCTCCGGCGCGAAGGTGGAATAGCAATGCACGTTCTAAAATAATCATTTTAAAAACAACAACTTAAGATAACTCTATGTTTTTTCTCTTACGCCGTGCACGCGTGTTGCTGGCATGCGCGTTGTCAGCGGCGACAGCCTGCGTCAGCGCCGCCGACTATCCAAGCAAATCGATACGTTTACTGGTGCCGTTTTTCGCCGGCAGCCCGAGCGACATGTTCGCGCGCGCGCTGGGGCAAAAACTCGGCGAGCAAGTCGGACAGAACATCGTGGCGGACAATCGCTCCGGCGCGGCGGGCAACATCGGCATCATCGCCGCCGCCAAAGCTGCGCCCGACGGCTATACGCTGCTGTTATCCACGCCGGGTATCGCGTTGAGTCCCCTGCTCTACAAAAATGCCGGCTTCGATCCGCACAAGGATTTTGCGCCCATCGCGCGTCTCGCGTTCAACCCCAACGTGATCCTGGTCAATCCCTCCCTGCCGGCCAAAACGCTGCGGCAGTTCCTCGAACTCGCGCGCGCGAGCCCCGGCAAATATTCCTTCGGCTCCGGCGGCTTGGGCACCACCAATCACCTCTCCAACGAACTGCTGAAGACGCGTGAAAAAATCAATCTGTTGCACGTGCTGTATAAAGGTGCGGCGCTCGCCATACTGTCGGTGATCGGCGGCGAAGTCGATGAAGTGATCGTGCCGCTGGCCGCCGCACTGCCGCACATCCGCTCAGGCAAGGTGCGCGCGCTGGCAATGATGTCGGAGCAGCGTCTGAACAGCGCACCCGACATACCCACCGCAAAAGAAAGCGGCGTCGATGATTTCGTGATGTCCACCTGGTACGGCTTGTTCGCGCCGCAAGGCACTCCGCGCGATATCGTGATGCGCCTGCACCGTGAATGCGTTAAAGCCATGGAAGATGCCAACCTGCGCGAGCGTCTGGCCGCCACCGGCGTGGAAATCTGGCTCGGCACGCCGGAACAACTGGCGGCCATGGTGCGCAGCGAATCGGCGCGCTACGCCGGAATTATCAAACAAGCGGGCATCCGCGCGGAGTAAGATTCGCCGTGATTAAACCCCATCATGCGGTGCGCTTTTTGCTGGCAGCGCTGGCTTGTCAGAGCGCTTTCGCGCAAAGCTATCCCGTAAAGTCCGTGCGCTACCTCGTGCCCTTCCCCGCCGCCGGGTCGCCCGACATCGTGGCACGCCAAATCGCCGAACGGCTCGGCAAAATGTGGGGCCAGCAAGTCGTGGTAGATAACCGCGCGGGCGCGGGCGGCACCATGGGCGCCGCTATCGCCGCCAAGGCGCCGGCTGATGGCTACACCTTGTTTCAGTGCAATATCGCTTCCAGCGCCATCGCCGAATCGCTGTACGCGAAGATGCCCTACGACCACCAGCGCGACTTCGCGGCCATCTCCCTCATCGGCAAAACGCCGAATGTGCTGGTGGTGCATCCGTCGCTGCCGGCACGCACCGTCAAGGAATTCATCGCCTATGCCAAGACCCATCCGGGCAAGCTGAGTTATGGCACATCACCCGCGGGCAATTCGCAGCAAATTACCATGGAGTACTTCAAGTTAGCGACGAAGATCGACGTGGTGCATGTCGCTTACAAGGGCGCGCCGCAGGCATTGACCGACGTCATCGGCGGGCAGATTCCTTCGAGCATACAGTCGGCGCCCGGCGTGCTGTCGGCGATTCAGAGCGCGCGCGTGCGCGCGCTCGCGGTAACGAGCCTGACGCGTTTACCGCACTTGCCTGCGGTGCCGACCCTGCACGAAACCGTGCTGCCCGGTTGGGAGGTGACGTCCTGGTATGGATTGTGCGCGCCCACCGGCACGCCCGCGCCCATCCTCGACAAAGTGCATACCGACCTCACCGCCGTGCTGCGCATGCCCGATATTGCGCAACGATTTAAAGACCTGGTAATCGACATCGCACCCACCAGCCGCGAGACATTCGCACAGTTCATTCGCGCGGAGACCGCACGCTGGGCGCGGGTAATCAAGGACGCGGGCATCGCGCAACAGTAGCGCGCAATGCGGACGATGCCGCTTGCCGCAACCGTTGCCATCCGTGTTATCACGCCGAAACCAGTGAACCCCCACACCCCGTGAACCAGCTTCAGCTCGTCGTGGCGTCGATGTTTTTGCAGCAGACTTTTATCTCGCTGGGCCGGTCGCTGCCCGCCGTGATCGCACCGGCCATCATTCTGGATTTGCAGCTCGCGCCCGCGTGGATCGGCGTTTATTTCGGCATTACGGCGTTGGCTTCGCTCGTGGTGCAGCTTGGCGGCGGAAGTTTTATCGTGCGCTATGGCGCAATGCGCATGAGTCAGGTCGCGCTGGTTTTTCTGGCCATCGGCACGGCGCTGGCGATCGTGGGTACGCCGCTGGCGCTGATCCTGTCGGCGCTTATCGCTGGGGGCGGCGGCGCATTTTCGACACCGGCGAGCTCGCATCTGCTGGCCCGCGTGTCGCCGCCGCGTTACATGCCACTGGTGTTTTCGATCAAGCAAACCGCGGTGCCGGCAGGCTTGTTACTGGCCGGATTGACCGCGCCGCAACTGACGGAATGGTCGGGCTGGCGCAACACCATGCTGCTCTGCGCGGCGGCGTGCCTGATCTTCGCTTTTGTGCTGCAACCCCTGTGCAGGAAATTCGATACCGACCGCGTGCCGACGCGCAGTTTTCGCTTGTCGGATTTCCGCACCACATTGGCGACGGTGCTCGCCACCGCGGAATTGCGCGCCATGTCCTGGGCCTGCCTCGCGTTCAACGGCTTGCAGTCCGCCGTGACGGCGTATTTCGTGGTTTACCTCACGACCATTGGTTACACGCCGGTGGCGGCGGGTTTTGTTTTTTCCGTGGCGGTGGCGGTGGCCGTGCCCGGCCGTATCTTGTGGGGCTGGCTGAGCAGCAGCCGCGTGACGCCGCGCACGATGATGGCGGGGCTGGCCCTGGGCATGGCGGGGAGCGTCGCGCTGCTGGCGCTGTGCGGCCCCACCTGGCCGACGCTACTGGTGGGCTTGGTCGCGTGTGTAATCAGCGCCACGGCGCTATCCTGGCACGGCGTGCTGCTCGCCGAAGCCGCGCGCGCGGCGCCGCAGGGCATGAGCGCCAGCGTCACCGGCGGCGTGCTCTCGTTTGGTCAGGTCGGCTCGTTTGCCTTGCCGCTGGTATATTCCGGCCTGCTGGAGACGACCGGCAGCTATGGCATCGGATTCATCATATGCGGCCTGCCGGCGCTGGTGGTGGGCGTGCTGTTACTGCGCCGAACCAAAGCCGAAAAATTATGATATCGCCCACGCGGGTACCGTTAAACCAATAAACCCATGGATTGGGAGTTCACTATGAAATGTTTACGTCGCCCACAGACCGCACGAATGGCGGCCTTGTTCATCGCGTTTTGCGCGGCGGCCGTACCCGCTGCCGCTGCCGCAGCCGCGGCTGACTATCCCGCGCGGCAGGTGCGTGTGGTGGTACCGTTCCCGCCCGGCGGCGGCGCCGATACGATATCGCGCGTGCTGTTCACCAAACTCAGCGAGGATTTCGGCCATCAATTCATTATCGACAATCGCGGCGGCGCGTCCGGCACCATAGGCGCCGGTCTGGTGGCAAAAGCGTCCAACGACGGCTACGTGATTTTGCACGATGCCACCGGCCATTCCATCAACCCTGCGATGTTTTCCAGCCTGCCCTACAACGCGGCGCGGGATTTTGCGCCGGTGTTTCTGGCCGGCACGGTGCCGAATCTCCTGGTAATGCACACCTCGATCAAAGCCGCCACGGTGAGCGAACTCATCACACTCGCGAAGGCCACCAAGGAAGGAATCAACTGGGCATCCTCCGGCACCGGCAGCGTGCAGCACATGGCGCTCGAATTGTTCAAGGTCAGTGCGGGCATCACGCTCAACCACATACCCTACAAAGGCGGCGCGCCCGCGCTGATCGACGTGGCGGGCGGCCACACCAAGTTTTACTTCAGCAACGCCGCGGCATCCACCGGCCACGTCAAGGCCGGCACCATACGCTCGATAGCACACACCGGTCGCGGGCGACTCGCCGCGCTCCCCGACATTCCACCGATGGCGGATACGCTGCCGGGTTACGAAGCCTACGAATGGAACGGCGTGTTTGTGCCGGCCCACACGCCGCGCGCGATCATCGAGCGCCTCAACGCGGGCTTGAACGCCGTCATTCGCACACCCGCCGTTATTGAGCGCATGGCCTCGCTCAGCGTGCAGATACGCGCCAATACGCCGGCGGATTTTGGCGCGTATGTCAAATCCGAAACCGAGAAGTGGGGGAAGATTGTGCGTGGGGCTGGTATCAAGGCGGAGTGATTCAGTTTAAGGAGAAATGAGATGCCCCGTGAATGCCTGAACTGTGGACAGGGAATTCTGCGGCATGCCGTCGGGGATGTGCCATATGAATACAAAGGACACGCCACCGTGGTGCCGAAGGTCGCGGGTTGGCACTGTGCGAATTGTCACGATGTTGAATTTGACGTGGGCGCAGGCTGGCGTTTTGCCGCAGCCATTAAACACGCAGCCGCCGAGATAGATGCTCAAGAAGCGGCTTAATTTTCACCCAAAGCTCCGAGTCGCGTCTTACCCGTTGCCCACGAAAAGCAGTATCCAATGCCATTAGCGCACTCATTGCAACAAACCCAAATTGGGTAGTATAATACCCAATATGGGCATACCCACCACCGCCAACCGTAAATCGTCCCGCGCCCCCGCCGCCAAGCGCCCCCCTGCACGCCCACCAGCGAGCATGGCGAGCGCGCTATTTACCGCCACGCAGCAGCGCGTGCTCGGCCTGCTATTCGGCCAACCGGAACGCAGCTTTTTTGCCACCGAAGTCATCTCGCTTGCCGGCGCAGGTTCCGGCGCGGTGCAGCGTGAATTGCAACGTCTCGACGAGAGCGGGTTGGTTACGGTAACGCGTATTGGCAACCAGAAGCATTACCAAGCCAACCAAGCCGCGCCAATATTCGAGGAACTGCGCGGCATGGCGCTGAAAATGTTCGGCCCGGCAGATGCCTTGCGCACGGCGCTGGCGCCGCTTGCGAATCGCTTGCACGCTGCGTGGCTCTACGGCTCGATAGCTAAGGCCAGTGATCGTGCGCAAAGCGATATTGATGTGTTAATCGTCGCAGACGATCTCACGCTGGAAAAAGTGTATGCCGCGCTTGCGCCCGCAGAAAAAAAATTGGGACGCACGGTCAGCCCCACGCTTTATACAGTAAAGGAATTCGAGCGCCGCCGTGCTGCTGGCAGCCCGTTTCTTACCAAGGTACTGGCAGGATCACTTATTCCGTTGTTTTCTAAAGAATGATGCCAATTCCAGAGCTTGATTATCTGGTGCACATCGGCAACGCAACCTCGCTGAGTACGAAGGCGATGTGGATATCGACGAAACTCTGGTCGCGGCGTTAATACGCGTAGCGACCGAAGTACTGGTGCGTGTTACTGCGCTGGGTGCGGCTCAAAAGACAACGTAGCAACCAACGGGCCGCGTTCAAATCGTGGGCCGTCTATCTGATTTGGCCGCGTATCCGCAGCGCGCACGCCACGAACCACCATCGCCCGTTATAATTCCCCCACCGCAGTTCACACGTCGCTCACACCGCCGTTGCCTGCCTCAGAACCACAGTCCATATTCCGGGAGAAATTAAGATGGGAACATCCGCACCACACGCCTACGGTTGCCTGACGCAACCCGAAGTACGCTTTCTTGACGCCGCCGTTGACCGCCTGATACCGCCCGATGAGCTGGGGCCCGGCGCGAAAGATGCGGACGTAACGTATTACATCGATCGCCAGTTGTGCAGCGTGTGGGGCACGCACGGGCGCAATTACCGTTCCGGCCCGTGGCTGGAAGGCACGCCACAGCAGGGGTTTCAGTCGCGGCTGACGCCGCAGGAAATCTATAAGGTCGGCATTCTTGAGACCAACCAATATTGCACCAAGCAATACGGCAAGAACTTTGAGTTCCTCACCGGCGCGCAGCAGGATGAAGTGTTGCAGGCGCTCGAACACGGCAAGGTGGCGCTGCCGTCGCTCTCCAGCAAACTATTCTTCGACATTCTCTGGCGCAATACCGAGGAAGGCTTTTTCGCCGATCCGATTTACGGCGGCAACCGTGACAAGGTGGGCTGGAAGCTGCTGGGATTCCCCGGCGTGGCGTCGGGCGCGTACAACGGACATATCGACAACCCGGAAGTCTATCGCGCGGAGCCGGTGAGCATTCTCGACATCGAAATGAAAAAAGCGCAAGTGGATGCACAGGGTTACGCGAAGCACATCATGATCAAACCCATTAAATAGGCCGGGAGCAAATAATATGTCCGTCACCAAATTAAAACCCGTCGACGCAGTGGTCGTAGGCAGCGGCGTCGCCGGTTCGATCATCTGCATGGAACTCGCCAACGCGGGCCTGAACGTGGTGTGTATTGAGCGCGGCCGCATGATCGAGCCGCAGCACGATTTCGTCATGCCGTATACACACGATGAACTGAAATTTGATCGCCACAGCGATATTTTTCAGAACCTCTCGCGTGAAACCATTACCTTGCGCAACAACATGAATGAAACCGCACTGCCGATGCGTGAACTCGGTTCGTTCAAACCCGGCGAAATCGTCGGCGGCACGGCGGCACACTGGGGCTGCAATGCGCGGCGCTTTTTGCCGTACGATTTTGAAATCCGCAGCCGCATGGAGGCGCGCCACGGCAAAAACTTTTTCCCTGAAGATTGCACCAGCCAGGATTGGGGCGTAACGTACGACGAACTCGAACCCTACTACGATCAGTTCGAGCACATCTACGGCGTGGGCGGCAAGGCCGGCAATCTGAACGGTGAAATCCAGCCCGGCGGCAACCCGTTTGAAGGCCCGCGCTCGCGCGAATATCCGAACCCGCCGACGCGCAGCACGCCGCAAGGCGCGATGTTCGCCAAGGCCGCAGCCGAACTGGGCTATCACCCCTTCCCCGGCCCCGCCGCAGCGATGACGCGGGATTACATGAACCTCTACAAGGTGATGATGGGCGAGTGTCAGCGTGGTGGTTTTTGCAGCAGCCATGCGTGTGCGGCGGGTGCAAAGGCCAATCCGCTGTCCGCCGTGCTGCCGGCACTGATGAAAAAAGACAATTTCGAGATGCGCCCGTTGTGTAACGTGATCAAGGTCAACAAGGATTCCACCGGCAAGCAGGCGACCGGCGTGACCTACATCGACGCACGCGGGCAAACGGTCGAGCAACCCGCCAACATCGTGGTGCTGGCGACCTATTGCTTTAACAACACGCGCCTGCTGCTGCTCTCCGGCATCGGCAAGCCTTACGATCCCGTGGCCGGCACCGGCGTGGTGGGCCGCAACTATTCGTATCAAACGGGCGGCAAGGTCGAAGTGTTTTTTGATGATCGCGAGTTTAATCCGTTCATCGGCGGCGGCATGACCAGCGTGCAGTTTGACGATTTCAACGGTGAAGAACTTGATCGCTCCGAGCTCGGCTTCGTCGGCAGCGCCTATATCGCGGTGTCGAACGCGGGCGCAACGCCGATCAAGGGCAAGCCGGTGCCGCATGGCACGCCGCGCTGGGGCGGCGCGTGGAAAAAAGCGGTGGCGCACAATTACCGCCGCTCCTTCAGCATCAGCATCCACGGTTCGTGCCAGAGCTATCGCCAGCATTATCTCGATCTTGATCCGACCTATCGTGATGCGAACGGCCTGCCGCTGCTGCGCATGACTTTCGACTGGCATCAGAACGAGCAGAAGATGCTCAAGTTCATGAATGAGAAATGCGTGGAAATCGCAAAATCGATGTCGCCGACGAGCTACGCCGCGCGCGCCGTGCCCACCCAATACAGCATCGTTCCCTATCAAAGCACGCATAACATCGGCGGCGCGGTGATGGGCGCCGATCCCGCCACCAGCGTGGTGAACAAGCACCTGCAATCGTGGGATGTGCCGAATTTGTTTGTGGTCGGCGGCAGCGCGTATCCGCAAAACGCCGCGGTCGGCCCCACCGAAACCATCGGCATGCTGGCGTGCTGGACCGCGGACGGCATCAAGGATATTTATATGAAGCGGCCGGGGCAGTCGATGGTTTGATGTTTTACAGTAGCCGGTCTGCGTAACGCAATAAGAACCACAATAGAACCTTGTCGTTCCCGCGCAGGCGGGATCCCATAACACTGTCTCCGTTGCAAGCGCGTTATGGATTCCCGCCTACGCGGGAATGACAGGGGATTGGTTTGTCGCCTCATAGGAGAACCGCCATGCCCTGGATCGAAGCCAACGGCGTCAGCCTGCGTTACGCATTAAGCGAAGCCGGTAAAGACACGCTGGTACTGATGCACGAAGCCGGCGGATGCATCGAGAGTTACGACGATGCTCTGCCCGCGCTGGAAAAAGCATTCCGCGTGCTGCGTTACGACCAGCGTGGATTCGGTTTTTCCGAGAAGGCGCGCGAACTCACCTTCGAGGGTGTGGTGGCGGATTTGGCGGGGCTGCTGGATGCGCTGAAGATCGCCTCGCCCGTGTATCTGGCGGGCTGTGCGATGGGTGCCGACTTTGCGGTGGGTTTCGCCGCGCGCCACCCGGCGCGAGTGGCGAAGCTGCTGTTGGCAAGCCCCTATATCGGCGCCAATGCCGCACGCGGTACCGGCACGCTGGATCGCGCCGCGCAGGTTGAGCGCGAAGGCATACGATCCGTGATGACATCCAGTCACGACCGCTCGTACCCCGAAGTGCTGCGCGCACCGGATCGCGAGCGTTTTGCACGCTATCAGGCGCGCTGGGTGTGCAATACCCCGGCTTCGTTTTCGGCGCAGGCGCGCATGGTGCATGGCGTGGATCTCACGCCCGAATACCCGAACATCAAGGCGCCCACGCTGGTGATCGGCGCAAAGCACGATACGCAGCGCCCGCCCGCGAAAGCGCAGGAAGTGGCCAATGCCATCGCGGGTTCAAAGTACCTGCTGGCCGATACCGGGCACTTCATGAACGTGGAAACGCCGCAGTTGTTTGCGGATACGGCGCTGGAGTTTTTCAAGGGCCAGTAGGCAACCGCGCTGCTGCACCGCTAGTCGGCAGAAATACGCGCCGCCTTAATCAGTTTTCCCCAGCGCTGCACTTCGCTGGCAATAAAAGTCTGTGCAACGTGCTGTGAGGTGGGCCACGGTTCCGCGCCCAACGCCAGCAACTTTTCTTTCAGCGCGGGAAATTTCAGCGCACCGGTCACTTCGAGATTGAGTTTCGCCATCACCGCGCGGTCGGTGGCAGCGGGCGCGAGAAACGCATACCAGCCGGTGACATCGAAACCGGGCAATCCATCCTCCGCTATCGTCGGCAGTTCCGGTGCGGCGCTCATGCGCTTGGCGCTCGACACCGCCAGGCCCCGCAGCTTGCCCGAGCGCACCTGCGGCATGGTTTCAAGCACGGTGCCGAACATCATCGACACCTGCCCACCGATCACGTCATTCATCGCGGGCCCGCCGCCTTTGTAGGGTATGTGCTGCAGGTCCAGCCCCGCCATGGATTTAAAGAGTTCAGCAGCCAAGTGATTGGTCGCGCCGGTGCCGCTGGAGGCATAGTTGATAGGTTTAGAGTTGGCCTTGGCATGCGCAATGAAATCCTTTACGCCACGCACCGGCATGGCCGGATTGACCACCAGCACAAACGGAAACGCAATCGCCAGACTCACTGGCGCGAAGTCGCGTATCGGATCGTAATTGACCTTGCGATACAGCGTCGGGTTGATCGCATGCGACGCCGAGGCGATCATCAACGTGTAACCGTCGGGTGCTGCTTTCTGCGTGAGCTCCGTGCCGAGCATGGTGCCGGCGCCGGGACGATTATCGATGATGACCGGCTGTGCAAAACGTTCGGCAAGGCGATGCCCTACCAAACGCGCGGTGAGATCGGTGCCGCCGCCCGGTGCAAACGGCACAATGATGCGTAGCGGTTTGCTGGGATATTGCGCGTGGCTTTGCGCCGCTGCGATTTGCGCCAACGCCGCAAACACTGCTGCGGCAGCCATAGCGGAGTATCTTGAATGCAGTGTGTTCATTAAAAAATAACCAATATAAACATATGCTTACGATAATTCATCCTGAAATCGGCACGCGCCCGCGCTGGATCAACTCGGCCGCAATATCTTCAGACACTTCCATCGGCAAGGTCAGTATCAACGCCGAATACGATTTGCCGTGCGGGTCGATCGACAGCGAGCGCGTCACGCCGCCGCCGAGCGCGCCTTCGAGCACAAAGTTCAGTGCATGCACACGCGGCATTTCGTAGCGCGTGGCCGCGCCTTTGACGATATGGCCGAAGTGCGCCTTGACCCGTTCAACCGTCACCTGTTGCACCAGCAGCGGATAGTAATGCGGCTCATACGCAATCAGACCGACGTTGTTGGTGTCGCCCTTGTCGCCCGAACGCGCGTGGGCAAGTTCGCGCAGATAGAAGGTTTTCATATTGGCGCTCACTTAACCTCCGTCATGACCACTTCGTGCCGGATCGCGCCGCGCGGAATCAACACGGAATATATCGCCAGTACTTCACGCACGCTTTTCGTCGGTATCGATGAACTGGCCGGCCCCTTGCCCACCAGCGTTTCCACTTCATTGGCGAGCTTGACCGCGTCGCGCCGGTCACGCGCGCGTCCGGCGAAACGCAGACAGACTTCATACGGCTCGCCTTGCCGTGGCAACGACGCATCGCCATGCAGCGCATTCAGCCCGAGGTAATCGACGCGCAGCTCCTGCAAATTTACGCCGCCGATTTGCAGGCGTTTGCGTACCACCTCCTCCGCGAGCTTCGCGCGATTGAGGCAACCCAGTCCAGCATAGGTGATCATCGCTTCGCCGATCCAGCCTTCGAGGATGCCCACCGAAACCTTCAATTGTTCGGGGCGTGGCTTGCCGCGACCGCCTTTCATCATCACGCGGTCTTTCCCCACTTCCTCCAGCGTCACATCCGTGAAATCGACCACCACATCCGGCGTGATGTAGTTGGCGGGATCGTGGATTTCATAAATCATCTGTTCGGTGCAGGTGGCGCGGTTGATCAGACCGCCAGTGCCGGGCACTTTGGTCACCACGATGGCGCCGTCGGATGCT
>CAMDDY010000122.1 GCA_945893125.1 Bordetella parapertussis | reverse complement strand
TTCTGGAAGAAGCTACACTCGCATCATAACGCGGTTGCACTTCAGACTTGAATCCGCCGGCGTATATTAACTGGCGGTTTCGTTTGAATGCCCGTTTGAGCGCTGCATTGGGTTTTGGCGGCGTAATCAGCGCCTTGGCGAACACTTCCTGATCCGCAACCGTCAGGTGAATGAACGCGGCTTGCGCAATGGCTTTTTGTGCGGCTTCCTGCACGGCGGCAATCACGAAATCCGTCATGGTGCGCCCTTGAATCTCTGCGGCGCGCTTTAATGTTGCGTGCAGATCGGCGCTGATGCGTGCTTCAAGTCGTGCGGATGCCGCGAGAGGGGAGGCTGATGGCGATGTAATGGCAGGCATGGACGGTTCCTCAAAAACTAAAGTGTACGGCAATATGCCGTATTCGTCAAGATCGAGCGATAGAGCGGTTACTCGCCATCCAGCGCGGGCCAAACTTGTACAGCACCCGGTAATCCCCCTTAAACCACGCATGTTGTGCGAGCCGCGCGCGCCACGGCGTGGCACGCGCTTCGTCTCGCTCTTTTGATTCCAGCGCGCGCAGATCGCACAGGTAATGCAGCGCGATGTGTGTCCATGAATTCGGCGCGGGATTGTGTACCTTAAAGCGCCGGCACATCGGCCAGTGCGGGCTTTTTAATAAAATCCCCAGGTGCTCCTCGTCGTACCAGGCGTTGAAATCCTGTTCGCCCACGGGTGGAATGCTGAACAATACCGGATACAAGATCGGCGCTTCATGAAACGGGTCGCCGGAATCGGGGGCAATCTGCTGATTCATGAACGTCGCAATGTAACGCTCGCTGGAAATCATCGACTCATGCGCGGGTGCGGGCAGCGCGCCTTGCAATGCCGCGGCATCCGCGTTCGACTCAAACACCGCCACGTACGTCGCACGCAACGGACTGCCATAACATTGCACATTCAGCATTTGACCCGCGGCCAGTACTGACGGAACATAGTGATTCTGGTGCCACACGTCGAAGGCAAAACCGCCTTCGCGCTTGACGGTGATGGCATCGTAAACAATCGTTTTTCCTTGCATGGGCTTTCCTCCGTGAAGCGGTATTTTGCCATGCAGTGCAATGGAGGCGTAGCGCGTTGCTGAAAAAGATAATGCAAAAAAATACCGGTTGGTTGGTGGCTGGCGTGCTCGCCAGCGTGCAATGTTTTGCGGCCTACCCCGACAAACCGATACGTATCGTCACGCCGTTTCCCGCCGGCAGTGTTACGGATATTGTCGCGCGCCCGATGGCGTTAAAGCTATCCGAAGCCATGGGCGTGCCGGTGATTGTCGACAATCGCACGGGTGCGGGCGGCACCGTGGCGGGCGATATCGTCGCCAAAGCGCCGCCGGATGGTTACACGCTGGTGATCGGCGCGACGGGCCTCGCGATTGTGAACGCGCTGCTCTACGCGAAGATGCCGTACGACTCGCAACGCGCGTTTGCGCCGGTCACCATGGCGGCGACGGCGGGGATGATGCTGGTGGTGCATCCCGCCATACCACTGCAAAACGTGAAGGATCTCATCACCTTGGGCAAGAGCCGCCCCGGACAATTCACCTACGGCTCATCGGGCAACGGCTCAACGCCGCATCTGGGCGCCGTGTTGTTTACCTCGATGACCGGCGTGCAGATGATCCATGTGCCGTACAAAGGCGGCAGTCCGCAATACACCATTGATCTCATCACGGGGCGCCTTGAGCTCGCGTTTGCCAGCATGGCGCCGGTGATTCCGCATGTAAAAAGCGGCCGGTTACGGCTGCTGGGCACCTCGTCGAATAAACGTGATCCGCAGTTTCCGGAGGTGCCGACCATCGCGGAATCCGGCGTGCCGGGCTACGACCTGCGCTCATGGTATGGCGTGCTGGCCACTGCGGGCACACCGCAGCCGGTGATCGAAAAATTGAATGGCGAACTGGCGCGCGTTCTCGCGCTGCCGGACGTGAGATCGCTGTATCTGGTGGGCGGTCTGCATGCCGTCAGCAGCAGCGCAGCGGAGTTCGGCGCGTACATTGCGAGCGAGCGTGAGAAATGGACCAAAATCGCCAAAGCGGGCGGAATAAGAGCGGAATGATGGCGGCGCGCATCGCGGACTGTGTTGTGTTCGCACTCGGGCTGATTAGCGCCGCCAATGCCGCAAGCTGGAAGCCCGACAAACCGGTGCGATTGTTGATCCCATTCGCCCCCGGTGGCGGCGCGGATGCGCTGTCGCGCGCGCTCACGCCCAAGCTGCACGATGCGCTGGGTCAGCCGTGGGTGAACGACAATCGCGGCGGCGCGGGCGGCAACATCGCCGCCGAGATCGTGGTGCGCGCCAATCCCGACGGGCAGACGGTGTTTTTCGGCTTTAGCAATGTGCTGACGGTGAACCCGTTGATGTACAAGTTGCCGTTTGATCCGGTGAAAGAATTGATTCCGGTCGCCATGCTCAATTCGGGACATTACATGCTGGTGCTGCATCCCAGTGTAAAGGCCGATACCTTCAGCGAGTTCATCGCGCTGGCCAAAGGCAAGGCAGGCGCATTGAGTTATGCCTCTTCCGGCATCGGTACGCCGCTGCATTTGTCGGCGGAGTTGTTCAAGGCGCGCACCGGCGCGCAACTCACGCATGTGCCGTACAAAGGTGGTGGCCCGGCGTCTATCGCGGTGCTGGCGGGCGAAGTGCAGGTGCTGTTCGGCAGCCTGCCGTCGGTGTTGCCGCATGTGAAAGGCGGGCGGCTTAAAGCGTTGGCGGTGACGGGGCCCAAGCGCGCGGTAGTCGCGCCGGAAATTCCAACCATCGGTGAATTGGGCCAGAAAGATTTTGAAGTCACCTCGTGGTATGGATTTTTTCTGCCGCTGCGCACGCCGGATGGTGTGGTTAAAACCCTTGCGGACGAGTCACGCAAGGTTTTGGAATTGCCTGATGTCAAGGAAACCATCGCCAGGCTCGGACTCGAACCGGCCTATAAATCCGGTGCGGCGTTTGCGACGCATATCCGGCAGGAGACGGAGACCTGGGCCAAGGTGATCAAGTCGGCGGGGATACGGGCGGAGTGATTGCATTTCCCTCTCCCGGCTTGCTGGAGGGGTAGGGGAGGGCGGCGGCAATCGCGGGCTACGTCTTTTTCAGCACCCCGCTGCCGATGTAGGCGCCAAACGACTCGCACCAGATGGTGA
Organism: Bordetella parapertussis; assembly: GCA_945893125.1. Lineage (GTDB taxonomy): Bacteria > Pseudomonadota > Gammaproteobacteria > Burkholderiales > SG8-41 > UBA5216. The sequence continues at coordinate 8,182 of CAMDDY010000122.1, read as the reverse complement.
CGGTGTGAAATTTCGCCGGATCAATGCCTTCGGGCAGCACAAAATTCTGCGCGCCTTTGAATGATTTCAGCGGCGCGATTTTCACGCGGCCCGCGTCGGCATTGAAATCCTTTTCTTCGCCGACGGCGCGCGTATTCAGATAAACCCAGAAATTCGGGCCGGGGCCGGCGACGAAGTCAGCGTTCAGACGCAACACCGCGCCTTGTGCGGTGGGTATGATCGCGCCGCTGCCGTCGGCCCAATGCACGGGATCACGTCCCGGTGCGGTGCTGTCCAGCGTGAAGGCAATCATCGGCGCCGTTGTCGCCTCCGCCGGCTTGGGCGCGGCTTCGTTCGCCACGGGCGGCGGAAACAGATACGGAAAAGCGATCAACATGCCGGCCGCGCCAACGGCGATGCCGAGCAGGCCGCCCAACATAAAAACGATCCATCTGGATTTCAGCATGGCGTGAACCTCTGTCCATTAACCACTGTAAGGTGCGCCTATCAGTCGTTCGCAGGGTACGCGCCTTACAATCATCGACGTGCTTTGGAATACAATGAAGCGGTTATCAAGGAGATTGTGCCATGGATCAAGCTGAAAAAAATTCCCTGTCTTCCGCCAAGAGCGAAACCCAAACGTTGTGCGAATTTCTTGCGTCGATACGCTACGAATCGTTGCCGCACGACGTGGTGTCGCGCACCGAAGACTTTTTTCTCGACTGGCTCGGTTCCGGGTTGGCGGGCAAAGGCTCGCGTCCGGTGCTGGCGCTGGAAAATTTCGCGCGGATGATGGGGCCGGGCATTGGACCAAACAGCGGGCCATCCGAGATACTCACCACGCGCGGGCGCACCTCGCCGTTTTTTGCCGCGTTGATTAACGGCGCGGCCTCGCACGTGGTGGAGCAGGACGACGTGCATAATGGCTCGGTGTATCACCCGGCCACCGTGGTGTTCCCGGCGGTGTTGGCAGCGGCGCAGGAAGTGGGCGCATCGGGCAAGGAATTGATCGCCGCGTCGGTCGCCGGTTACGAGTGCGGCGTGCGCGTGGGTGAGTTTCTGGGCCGCTCGCATTACAAGGTGTTTCATACCACCGGCACTGCCGGTAAACTGGCGGCGGCGGCGGGTGTGGCGCACCTGCTCAAGCTTGATGCGCAAAAAATGCAGCACTGCATCGGCTCAGCCGGCACCATGGCGGCGGGCTTGTGGGAGTTTTTGCGCGACGCGGCGGATTCCAAGCAACTGCACACCGCCAAGGCGGCGGCCGATGGCCTGATGGCGGCTTACATCGCGCGCGATGGTTTCACCGGCGCGCATAAAATTCTCGAAGGCAAACAAGGCATGGCGGCGGGCATGTCCAGCGATGCCGATCCGGCAAAACTGATTGATGGCCTCGGCACGCGCTGGGGCATGACCGAAACCTCGTTCAAGTTTCATGCGTCGTGCCGCCATACGCACCCGGCGGCGGACGCGCTGCTGAAGGTGATGCGCGACAACCATTTGAAACACGACGACATCGCAAGCGTCACCGCGCATGTGCATCAGGGCGCAATTGACGTGCTCGGCCCGGTGACTGATCCGCAAACTATACACCAATCAAAATTTTCCATGGGTTTTGTGCTGGCGCTGGCCGCGCTACACGGACGCGCGGGGCTGGCGGATTTCACTGAGGCTTCGTTGGAAGACCCGGCGACACGCAGCTTTCACGACAAGGTGAAGATGGTGCTGGATTCGGTGGTGGATGGCGCGTATCCCAAGCGCTGGCTGGGGCATGTGACCGCCACTACCAAGGACGGTCGCAAACTCGAAGGCAAGGTGTCGTCGCCGAAAGGCGACCCCGACAACACTTTGTCGCGCCCGGAGATTGAAGACAAAGCCGTGCGGCTCGCCGGATACAGCGGCGGCGCGGGCGAATCCGAAATGGGGCAGGTGATACAGCGCGTGTGGCGCTTGCGGGATGAAGCGAATGTGCGCGATTTTTTGACCCGATGAAGTCTTGGTAGGGTGGGTTAGGCGTCAGGGGTATCGACGCCGTAACCCACCGTCCCGCGCAATCATCGATACCAACGGTGGGTTACGGCGCGCAACCCCGGCGCACCTAACCCGCCCTACGAAAATTTCGTCGCCCATCCTTTTTCCTGCACACACACTATGACATTAACCCCTCCCTTCCGCGCCGATCAAGTCGGCAGTCTCCTGCGCCCCGCGCATCTGATCGCAGCACGCGAGCAGGTTCGCCAGCGCCTGATGGATCGCGCTGAACTCAAACAGATCGAGGATGACGCGATACGCGAGGTGGTGGCGCGGCAGGAGGCTATCGGATTACAAGCGGTGAGCGACGGGGAGTTCCGGCGTCAGAGCTATATTGTCGATTTTTTTCGCAAGGCCGTGGGTTCGGGCGGGTTGACCGCGGAGAAGGGCGATTTTTTTCATCGCAATGAAAAGGGTGAAACAATCCCGATAGAAAAGCTCGTCATTCACAAGCCGGTGAAATGGACGGGGCCGATATTCGCCGAGCATCTGGCGTTTCTCAAATCGATAAGTACGCTCACGCCGAAGATGACGGTGCCGTCACCGATCGTGCTGCATTTTATGGGCGGCAATGATGCAATACTCCGTGAAGCGTATTCCTCGCTCGATCCATTCTGGAGCGACGTGATCGAGGTGTATCGCAGCGAATTCGCGGCCTTGCACCAGGCGGGATGCACCTACCTGCAGGTGGATGAAACGTCGCTGGTGAAATTTGGCGACCCCGAAATTCGCGCCACGATTGAACGCCGAGGTGATGACTGGAAAAAACTCGTCGAAACCTATGTGGATGTGATCAATGCCGTGTTGTCTGTCGCGCCGCCGGGCATGACCGTCGGCATTCATGTCTGCCGCGGCAATAGAAAGGGCTTCTGGCAGGCGGATGCGGGTTATGAATTCATGGCGGACCAGCTGTTTCGCCGCTTGAAGGCACAGTTTTATTTTCTCGAATTCGACAGCCCGCGCGCCGGTCCGCTGGACGCGCTGAAGTTCGTGCCCGATGACAAAACCGTGGTGCTGGGGCTGGTCACCACCAAGTCGCCCGTGCTTGAAGACCCGGCGATGCTGCGCGCGCGGGTCAAGGAAGCGTCGGCCTACATTGCGATGGAGCGTCTCTGTATCAGCCCGCAATGCGGGTTTTCCGGCAACGTGGGTAACACGGTGATGACTGCGGATGAGCAATTCGCCAAACTTCGCCTGGTGGTTGAAACCGCGCACTCCCTATGGGGCGCGCCTTAGTGCAGTCTGTTGCGTCCGCTGTTACGCTTTTCTGTCTAATCCTCAATTAAAGTTAAGCCATGACTCTCGTTGAACAAATCAGCACCTACGCCGCCAATCTGCGTTACGAAGACTTGCCGCCGGAGGTGATTCAAACCGCGAAGCGCGTGATCGTTGATTCCATCGGCTGCGCGCTCGGCGGCTACGGCAGTGCGCCGGAAAAAATCGCGCGCGAGCTGGCGGACATGACCAGCAGCAAGCAGCCCGCAACCGTAATGGTCAGCGGTCTGAAAACCAGCCTGGAGCTGGCCACCTTCGCCAATGGCGTGATGATTCGTTTTCTGGATTACAACGACGGCTACACCAGCACCGGCGAATCGGGGCATCCGAGTGACAGCATCGCGGCGGTGTTGACGGCTGCGGAGATCAATAAACGCAGCGGCAAGGATGTAATTGTCGCCACCGTGCTGGTGTATGAAATGTTTTGCCGCATTTGCGATGAAGTGGATTTGAAACCCATCGGTTATGACCACGTAACCGTCGGCGGCATGGCGAGCACCATCGCTGCGGCGTGGTTGTTCGGATTAAAGGGCAAACCGTTCGAGCATTGCCTGCAACTGGGCATCGCACCCAACAACGCGCTGTATCAAACCCGCATCGGCAATGTGTCTATGTGGAAAGGTTGTGCGTATGCCAATGCCTCGCGCAACGCGGTGTTCGCGGCGATGCTGGCCTCACGCGGCATGACCGGGCCTTCGCCAATTTTCGAGGGCGTGGGCGGCTACTTTAAAGCGGTGGCGCGCAAGACGTTTACGCTGGATACGTTGGGTGGAAAAAATGGCGCGCCGTTCAAAATTATGGAATGCCTGATTAAGCGCTTTCCGCTGGGGCAATATTCGCAAACCGTGTGCGAGGCCGCGTTGCAGATGCGCGAGAAGGTGGCCTCGCCGGATGACATCGCGGAAATTCAAATCGAAACCGTCACCACGGCGATTGTGCTGATGGCCGACACGCCGGAAAAATGGGAACCGCCGAATCGCGAGACCGCCGACCACAGCATGCCGTATACCGTAGCGGTGGCCCTGATCCACGGCGACGTGCAGGAGGAACATTTCGACGACGCACATGTGTTTAACCCAGCGATCCGCGCGTTGACGCGCAAGATCAAAATCAAGCCTTCGGCCGAAGCCGACAAGCATATGCCGGACGCGATGCGTTGTTACTTCAAGCTGATTACAAAATCCGGTGAGACGTTCAGCACCGTGGTCGATCATCATAAAGGCCACTGGAAAAATCCGATGAACGATGCGGAGATCGAAAACAAATTTCGCACGCTGGCGAAAAAGGTTTTGCCGGATGCGAAAACCGATGCGTTGCTTGCGCGCTTGTGGAATTTAGAGTCTGCGACGGATGCGGGCGAGATACTGCGATTAACGGTGGCGTAGGGCGCAATCGCCGCAGGCATTGCGCCGGTTCGAGTATGCATAGGGCAAACGGCGCAATGCGCTTCGCTTCGATTGCGCCCTACAGTTTTGCGGGAGGTATTATGAACATAACTATTTGTTTTTATTCATTATTTTTAGTTTTTGTGATGGCGACGGCAATGCCTGCTGCGGCTGCCGACGCCTACCCCACGCGCCCGATTCGCTTGCTGGTGCCTTTCGCGCCCGGTGGCGGCTCGGATACCACTGCGCGCATTCTCACGCCCAAGCTGCACGAAGCGATGGGGCAAGCATGGGTAGTCGATAACCGCGGCGGTGCGGGGGGTAATTTGGCGGCGGAGATCGTGGCGAAGGCAAGCCCCGATGGTTACACGCTTTTTCTCGGTTTCAACACCATACTCACGGTGAATCCGACTCTGTATAAATTGCCGTTCAGCATGGAGAAGGATTTCGCGCCGGTCACATTGCTCGCCACCGCGCAATACATCATGGTGGTGCATCAGAGCGTGGCGGCGAACAGCCTTAAGGAATTCATCGCGTTGGCCAAGCAAAAGCCCGGCGCGTTTAATTTTTCGTCGGGTGGCGCGGGCACACCCTTGCATCTGGCGGCGGAGTTATTCAGCAAACGCGCGGGCATCAAGATGACGCACATTCCTTACAAGGGCGGCGGTCCGGCGGCGGCTGCGTTGCTTGGCGGCGAAGTGCAGGTGTTATTCGCCAGCATCGCGTCGTCGATGCCGCACGTCAAAAGCGGCAGGCTGAAGGCCTTCGCGACGACCGGCACGCGCCGCTCCAAAGTCGCGCCGGAATTGCCGACGATGGTGGAGCAGGGGTTTCCCGGATTCGATGTGGGTTCGTGGTATGCATTTTTGACGCCCGCGAATACGCCGGCGACTATTGTGCGTCGCCTGCGCGATGAATCGCTCAAGGTGGTCGCCATGCCGGACGTGCAGCAGGCGCTGTCGCGTCAGGGTATGGAGCCCGAAACCAGCACGCCGCAGGAGCTGGCCTCGCGTATCAAATCTGAAACCGCGACCTGGGCGCAGGTGATTAAGGAGGCGGGGATCAAGGGGGAGTAGGCGATCTGAGTTCGAGCTATGGCTGTCATCGTTTCGATCCAGCACTCCCGCGTGACTGCTCCTTAAGAATCTCAATTAAGCGCCGCGCCGCGGGCGAGAGATACCCATCCTTGCGGTAGATGATGGACGTGTGGCGAACGTGGGTTATTTCCTTGACCGGCAATTCGACCAGGTTGTATTTGCGTGCTTCTTGCTGCATGAATCGCCGGGAACTCAAGCCCAGAAATCCCGCGTGGGCAACAGCCGGCATGCGCACGGCGTGTGAATTGGTGTTCATGGCACGGCGCGGCGCAGGTAGCCCGTGATTTTCCATTTCGCGGCAAAGTTGTTGCCATTGCACGCTCCACGAATTATCCGTGAGCGCCCATCTTTCGCCTGCCAGATCTTCCAGAGAAACGCGCTTGCGTCTCGCGAGCCGGTGGCGCGACGAGGTGTAAACGATGAACTGATCGTCGAACAAACTTTCGCGCGAAAATTCGCCGGGGGAGAACGCCTGGAGGCTCGCAACATAGAAATCGATTTCGCCCTTGCGCAGCAAGTTGCCCAATGACTTGGTCGGATGCACCCAGACTTGGAAGGTGATCTCCGCCGATTCATTGGCAAGCGCGGCACACGCATCAGCAGTCAGATTTTCTGCCGCTCCGGGCGATACGCCGAGGCAAATGTTTCCCGCGCGGCCATCCGCAAGGTTGGCTGCTTCCTGGCGCACATCATGCAGAACGCCTTGTAGCGGGCCGATGCGGTGCAACAGCGCGCTGCCTACGGCGGTCAGCGTCACACCCTTCTGTGAGCGCTGAACCAGCTTTGCGCCTACGGATTCCTCCAGCCGCCGCAAGCTCTTGCTCAGGGCGGGGACACTAAGATTCAGCGCCTCCGCCGCGCGGCTCAAGTTCAGGTGCTCGGCGATGACTGCAAAGTAGCGTATGTCCCGCAATTCCATGTCGTTAACCCAAAGTTAAGGAACTATGAAATTCGGATGATTGCGGATTCAACCAGAGGGTGTCAATCTGATTCCCGCTTTCATCTCACTTTCATGCAAGGGAGGTCGTCATGGCTCTACGATCAAGTGCAGCGGTCGTCATTGCGTGGTTGATGGTCAGTGCGCAAGGTGGGGCGCAGGAATACCCCGTCAAGCCGATTCGCGTATTGGCCGGCGGCGCGGGTAATGCCGTGGATCTTTCGGCGCGATATCTTGGGCAGCGGCTGAGCGAAAAGTGGGGCAAGTCGGTGGTGATCGAGAATCGCGGCGGCCTCGCACATTTGGGGGCCGAGATTACCGCGCGGGCGGCACCCGACGGTTATACCTGGTGCATGGGTGAGTTTTCCACACACGTATCGGCACCCAGCCTGTTCAAGAACCTCGCTTACGACCCGATCCGGGATTTCGCGCCTATCTCGATGGTCATGCGCTCGCCGCTGATGCTGGTGTCCAGCCCCGCGCTTCCGACAGCGACCCTCAAGGATTTGGTGGAGTACGCCAAAAAGCGGCCCGGCGAACTGAAATACGCGACGCAATCGGTGCGCAGCGCAGGCAACCTGACGATGAAACTCTTTCTGCGGTCAGCGGGCGTGCAGATGCTGCATGTGCCCTACAAGCGCGCGGCGGAAGCGCTAACCGCCGTGTTGTCTCGCGAGTCGGATATCTCGTTTCAGGCGGGCCCGGTGGCAATGCCGTTGATCGCGACGAGCAGGGTGCGGGCATACGCGGTTTCGTCGGGCAAGCGCTTTTCCGCGGCACCCGACATTCCCACGGTCGCGGAGCAAGGCATTGCCGGCTTCGACACCGCCGTGTGGTCCTCCGTGCTGGCGCCCGCGCGTACGCCACCCGCGCTGGTGGCGCGGCTGAATCGCGAAATCGGTGAAATCCTGCGCTCACCCGAATCGAAAGCTGCGTTTCTCGCCCAAGGCGCGGAGACCTCGCCGGGCACACCGCAGGAGCTGGCGGCGTTCATCAAGACCGAAGGCGCAAAGTGGACACAGGTCATCCGCGAGGCGGGGATTACGCCGGAGTAGCGGGACAAAACCGCAGGGGACAGCCGCGCGGACGGTATAATCATAATCATGGGCAACGTCACTCAACGTAGGCACCTGGTTACCCGCGTTATTCGCGCTGGCGAAAGCGTGCCCGTTGATCTGGCGCAGGAAACCTCGACGCCCGAGTCGCGCATGGAGCAGGTGTGGGAACTTACCCAAATGTGCATGGCCATGCGCAAGGAGCCGTGCGGTGAACTCCGACTTCAAAGATCTGTTGTCCGTATTCAACGCGCATGGCGTTGAGTATTGGGTGGTCGGGGCTTTTGCGTTGGCGGCAGTGTGCTATGGCGGATTCAAGTCTGAAGTGCAACCGCGTTATGATGCGAGTGTAGCTTCTTCCAGAAGACTTCGTGGGGTGTTTTGAAGCCGAGGCATTTTCTGGGGCGATGGTTGAGGTAGTGC
>CAMDDY010000121.1 GCA_945893125.1 Bordetella parapertussis | reverse complement strand
ATCGCAATCTGATACCGTTCGTCTTGGGTGAGGTGTGTGTAGTTCATTCTTGGCAACTTTAACTTGGTGGTCGAGGGGCTCGGATGCTATCGCACCTCGCCCACCCAACCTATTAATCAGAGTTGCACTTCGAATTTGAACTCGCGCCTCAATGTTCAGTACATCATAGCAATCGATAAGGGCAGCCACGTTATCGACAGGAACGGCGCGCAGTTCTTTTGCATTGTTGTGAATAACACTCGAATACACTTCTGTCTTCTGCCCGCGGTTGTCGACCACATAGGTGGTCGTTGCTTTGAACGACCCGATAAGCGGCTGTAACAACTGGTTAATGGCGTCCTGCAGAGGGATGGCCGTATCGAAGAGGACCTTAAGGTTCACAATAGGGCCTGCATATCGTTTCTTCGTATTCTAGGTAAGCGTAAAGTATGATCAAAGCGGGCTGTCGGATTTTGGCCGACTGCGACGCAAACGCATGGCCGGTTTCGGATAACAGAAACGCCACCCACGATCACCGCAACTCCGGCACCACCCAAAGCGGCTTTTCCCCGTGCGCCACGCGCTGCACGTTTTCGTAGCTGTTGCCCCAGCGCTTGGGCCAGCTTTCCCATGTCGGCCCGGCGGCGTGCGGCGACAGCACGGTATTCGGCAGCGTGAACAGCGGGTTTTTCGGGTCGGGCGGCTCCTGTTCAAACACGTCGAGGCCCGCCGCCCAGATGCGTTTTGCCTTCAGCGCCGTGTAAAGATCGGCCTCGTTCACCAGCTCGCCGCGCGCGCAGTTGATGAGGATCGCCTCCGGCTTCATCAGGTTGATGGTGCGTTCGCAAATCATGTGATGCGTGCCGGCGTCGAACGGCGCGTGCAGCGTTACGATGTCCGCCTCGCGGAACAAGTCATCCGGTTCGCGGTATTCGACATGGAGCCGCGCGGCTTCTTCGGCCGTCGGGCGCACCGGGTCGGTATAGAGCAGTTTCACTTCAAAGCCCGCGAGGCGCCGCGCGAGCGTCTTGCCGATCATGCCCAGGCCGACGATGCCGATGGTTTTGCCGGCGATTTCGTGTTCTTCTTCCTGACCGAACTTGCTGGATTTCCATTTGCCCTCGCGCAGCAACCGATCCAAATCCGGCAACTGGCGCGACACTGCCAGCATCAGCATGATCGCGTGTTCGGCCACGGCGTAGGAGTTGGCGCCGCCGTTATTGCACAGCGGGATGCCCATCTTGCGCAGGCGCTCGAGGTCCATGCCGTCGTAGCCCGCGCTCAAAAACTGGATCAGCTTGAGGTTGCCCATGTGATCGTAGTCGCGATCCATGATGCCGCCGCGAAAGCCGAGATAAAAATCCGCCGACTCCAGTTGCTCGATCCGTTGATCGGGGCTTTTTGACAACAGTTCGAGGGTGTAGCCCTTGGGTAACTGCGCTTCGCCGATGGCCCAGGCCTTGGCGGCGATTTCGGGTCCGAAGATGATTTTGTTCATGGGTGTGGCCTTTTGTGGCTGTGATGTGTGTGGGGGGATGATGCCATTGTTGGCGGCATCTTGCCGCTGTCGTGCGCATGGCGCACGCTACGATTCCCGCACGGCAATCACGGTATTATTACAGCCTTTCCAACCCGAGAAAAATCATGACCGCCATCACCCGTGAACTCGCCCGCTTTGCCGTCAACACGCATTACGATGACCTGCCCGCCAAGGTGCAACACGAAGGCGTGCGCGCCTTCACCAATTTTGTGGGTTGCGCGGCGGGCGGCGCCAGTGAGCCGGTGTGCGCGAAGATGCTGGAATCCATCACCGAATTCAACGGCAAATCCGACAGCGTGGTCATCGGCTCAAAACTCAAGCTGGATGCGCTGAATGCCGCGCTGATGAATTCGCTCGCTTCCGCCGCTTTGGCGTTCAACGACACGCACTACGCCACCGTGATTCACCCGACCAGCCCGGTGGGCGCGGCGCTGATCTCCATGGCCACGCGGCGCAAGATCACGGGCCGCGAACTCATCAATGCCGTGGTGCTGGGCGACGAACTCTGCTGCCGCATCGGCAATATTCTTTGCACGCCGCCGGCGGAGTGCAACGTGGGGCTTTCCACCACCGGCTTGCTCGGTTGCATCGGCGCTGCCATCGCGGCGGGCAAGGTGATGGGCTTTAACGAAGACCAGATGACCACCGCCATCGGCATCGCCGCCAATCAATCAGCGGGCATCCGCGAGGCGCATGCCTCGATGTCGAGCTGGTTCACGCCGGGCAACGCAGGGCGCTCCGGCCTGTGGGCGGCGTTTATGACGGAGCGCGGCTACACCTGCCCCGACACCATGATCGAGGGCGTGAAGGGTTTTGCCGTGTCGTTTGCCTCGAACCCACAGATGAACGTCGCCACGAAGAGCCTGGGCGACCAATGGGAAATCCTCGATCTCGCCTACAAGCCGTATCCGTGCGGCGTGGTGATTCATCCGATCATCGATGCCTGTCTCGACATCACCGCCAAAAACAGCTTCGACGCGCGCGACATCACGCGCGTCGATGTCACGGTCGATCCGCTGTGCCTGCAACTGTGCAACCGCCCCGCGCCGAAAATCCGCGCGCAGGCGATGGTGAGTTTTCCACACTGGACAGCCACCACGCTCACGCACAAAGAGGCCGGCCTGCCGCAAGTCAGCGAAGCGATGGTGCATGACGCGGATATCGCCGCGCTGCGCGCCAAAGTGGTGGCGCATGCCGACGACAAAATCGGGCGCGAAGCCGCGCTGGTTAAGGTCACGATGAAAGATGGCCGTGCGTTTGAGGCGCTATGCAAACATGCGCTCAGCACGCCGCAAAACCCGATGACCGACAAACACATCGCCGACAAGACGCGGTTGCAAATGGAAATAGCGTTCGGCAAAGACAAAGCGCAGCGCGTGGCGGATGAGTGCTGGCGTGTGGCGGAGCTGGCGGATGTGGCGCCGTTTGTGCAATCGCTGGCGGCGTAGCGTGCAGCGCTAAAAACTCCTACCCTGTCGTTCCAGCGCCGGCGGGAATGACGGGACGCTATCATTGCATTTGCCGTAACAACGAGGGGAAACCATTGAAATCGAAACCATATCGTAAGTATTTGTTTTTAAACAATATTTTGTTATGCTTCGGTCTCGCGCCGTGGGCCGCGGTCGCACAAACCAGCGACCTCGCGCAACTGCTGCCGCAGCGCCCGGTGTTGATGGTGGTGCCCAACGCTGCGGGCGGTCCCAGCGATATCGCCGCGCGACTGATCGCCCCGCGTCTGGCCGAAGTCGTCAAACAAAATTTCATCGTCGACAATCGCGCCAGCGCCAACGGCGTGACCGGCACCGATTACGTCGCCAAGGCCACGCCCAACGGCACCTTCCTTTCCGTCGGCAATACCGGCACGCATGCCATCAACGGCTCGCTCTACAAAAAGCCGCTGTACGATCCGGTGCGTGACTTCACCGCCGTCGCGCCGGTGATGACGGGCGGTTTGGTGCTGGCGATTTTCTCCAAACTGCCGGCGCAGAACTTCAAGGAATTCATCGCCTATACCAAGTCGAATGCAGGCAAAGTAAACGCCGCCATCGCGGGCGCCACCGGCGAAATCGCCACCAACGCCTTGAAGATGATGGCCGGCGCCAATATGAACAACGTGCCGTATAAGGGCGGCATTCCGGCGGTGATCGCGGTGTCGGCGGGCGAATCCCACATGGTGCTCACCAACCCGTCCGGCGTGCAGCCGCAAATCGACAGCGGACGCCTGCGCGCCCTTGCCGTCACCGGCGCCAAGCGCGAATCAACCATGCCCAATGTGCCCACGCTCATCGAAAGCGGCATGGACTTCACTGTCGATTTCTGGACCGGCATTTTTCTGCCGTCGCAAACGCCGCTAAAAATCGCGCAGGCTTACGCGCGCGAAATCAACCGCATCACGGCGCAGCCCGAAGTCCATTCGCGTCTCACCGGCATCGGCTATCAAATGATGACCGCCACGCCCACCGAATTCGGCGCCATGGTCAAGCGCGACGCCGAACGCTTTCGCAAGATCATTATTGATTCGAAGATGCAGCAACTGGAATAACCCCCGTGTCGCGTATGCCTTTAGGACTCCGTGCAGCGTGTCTCGGCACGCTCCTCGCCGGGCAGATGTCGCTGACCGCGATGTCCGCTCAAGCGGCCTATCCCGTCAAACCGGTGCGCCTCATCGCGCCGTTCGGCCCCGGCGGCGGCACCGATATCCAAGGCCGTTTGCTCGGCAAGAAATTTCACGAGAGCACCGGACAAACGCTGATCGTGGATAACCGCACCGGCGCGGGCGGCATGATCGGCGCGGAGATCGCCGCGCGCGCCCCCGCCGATGGTTACACCGTGTTGTTCACCACCACCTCGCTCGCCATCAACATGAGCTTGCAGAAAAAGCTCGCGTTTGATCCGGTGAAAACATTGATGCCGCTGTCGCTGATTTCGTCGGCGCCGTATCTGCTGGTGACGCATCCGAGCATGCCCGCCACATCCCTCAAATCCTTTTTTGATCTGGCACGCCGGCGTGGCGTCACAATGAATGCCGCGTCCAACGGCGCCGGCACCGCACCACATCTGGGGCTTGAGATACTCAAACAATTGGCCGGTCTGAACGTCACGCAGATTCATTACAAGGGCGGCGGCCCGGCGATTCTGGCGGTGGTATCCGGCGAAGTGGATTTTCAACTGGCCTCATCGCTGTCCGCGATGCCGCATGTGAAAAGCGGACGCCTGCGCGTGCTGGGCATCACCTCGACCGAGCGCTCACCGCTGTTTCCGCAGCTGCCCACCGTCGCCTCGCTGTATCCCGGATTCAGCAATTACAACTGGTATGGCATCTTTCTGCCGATGGGCACGCCGAAAGACATTGCGCAAAAGCTGCATGGCGAATTCACCAAGGCGATTCAGTCGCCCGACGTGCGCGAATTCGTCGCGCGCGAAGGCGGCACGCCCATCGGCAGCACGCCGGAGGAATTTGCCGCCTACTTCAAACAGGAAGCGGCGCAATATGAAAAAGCCATCAAGGCAGGAAACATCGCGCAGGAATAGCCCATGTTGACACAAGCGCAGATCGATCAATTTCATCGCGACGGCATCCTGCTGGTGGAAAACGTCGCCGATCAAAACACGCTGGCGATGATGCGTCAGGCGCTGGCCGGTCTCGTGGAAAAATCACGGACCGTCACGCAACACAATGCGATTTACGACTTTGAGCCCGACCACACCGCCGAGCGCCCGCGACTGCGGCGCATCAAACACCCACACTTGCGCCACCCGGTATTCAACGAATTTCCGCGCACGCAGCCGCTGCTGGGCATACTGCAACAGTTGCTCGGGCCGGACGTGCGCATGCACAGCTCCAAGCTGAACCTGAAAGCCCGCGACGGCGGTTCAAGTCTGGAATGGCATCAGGATTGGGCGTTTCATCCGCACACCAATACCAGCATGCTCGCCGTCGGCCTGATGATGGAAGATTGCCGCATGGAGAATGGCCCCATGCTGGTGATTCCCGGCAGTCACAAAGGTACGGTCTACGATCACAATGCCAACGGGCAATTCTGCGGCGCGATTGATCCCGACAGCGTGCCGCTGGCTTACGAACGCGCGATTCCCTGCATCGGCCGCGCCGGCGCCATCTCGATACATCACGTATTCTCGGTGCATGGCTCGGCCGCCAACACCTCGCCTTATCCGCGCCCTCTTCTGCTATACGAATTCATGGCCGCCGACGCCTGGCCGCTGATGGGCGTTCCGGATGTTGGCGAATTTGATGCCAGAATGATCTGCGGGCAAACCACCTATGCACCACGGCTCGAAGCCGTGCCCGTGCGCCTGCCCTTACCGGCGGCGCGCAACCTGGGTTCGATCTATGAGAATCAGGCCGAACTCAAGCGGCGTTACTTCACGCCGAAGTAAAAAGTCATCAACCGCCGACTTCAAGCAATATCTTGCCGATGTGCTCGCTGGTTTCCATACGCGCATGCGCGTCGCAAGCCTTGGCCAGCGGAAAGATCGAATCAATCACCGGTGTAACGTGCGCGCCCAGATGCGGCCACACGCGCTCATTCAACTGGCGCACGATTTCCACTTTGACCGGCAACTCCGATACACGCAACCCCGAACCGCTCACCACCGCGCGTTTACCCATGATGGCGCCGAGCGGCACGCTGTATTCGTTCTTGTCGCCGGAACTCAGGTGCATCACGCGTCCGTCCATCGCCAGCGCCTGCAGATTGCGCTTGGCGTAGGCCGCGCCCGCCATGTCCAGAATCACATCCGCGCCGTGGCCGCCGGTGATTTTTTCGACCTCGACAACAAAATCCTGTTCGCGATAATTGATTGCCGCCTGCGCACCGATGCTCAGACAAAAATCACGCTTGGCGGCATTGCCCACCGTGGTCACTACGTGCGCGCCGATCAGGCGCGCGAGTTTGATCGCGGCACTTCCCACGCCGCTTGATCCGCCATGCACCAGCAACCACTCGCCCGCCTTGAGCCGCCCCAGCATGAACACATTCAGCCACGCCGTCATCAGGGCTTCGGGCAACCCCGCCGCCATTTTGAGATCAAAACCCACCGGTAGCGGAAACACCACCTCTTGTAACGCGATGCAGTATTGCGCATAGCCGCCGCCGTTCACCAACGCGCATACGGTGTCGCCCGTTTTCCAGCGCGTCACACCCGTGCCTACCGCCACCACTTCGCCGGCCACTTCCAGTCCCGGAATATCGGTCGCGCCTTTCGGACCGAAGCCGCGATTGCGCTGGCCGCAGTCGTGGCGATTGATGCCCGCATACGCCACCTTGATCAGCACTTGCCCTGCCCCCGCTTGCGGCACCGGGCGCGTCGCGGGTTTCAACACTTCCGGGCCGCCGGCTTGCGTGATTTCGATTGCGGCCATGGTTTGGGGCAACATATTTTTCTCCAGAAAAGTTGAAGCACGGAATGTATCAAAGAAAACCGCGCCGGGTTGCGTTTCATTGTCTGAGCGGCTTCATCGTGGAATGGACTTTTCTTAGCATTGCAATGCATGGTGTAAACTGCATTGATGTTTTCCCCGTGCGCTAACAGCGCCGCGTCCACCATCCACAGAGACACGTGAAACCCGCGCCGTTCAAATATCACGCACCGCGCACCATCGGCGATGCGCTGCGCCTGCTGGCTGACAGTAGCCAGGCCTGTGTACTGGCGGGCGGCCAGTCGCTGATGCCGATGCTCAATTTCCGCCTGCTTGCGCCCGATCATGTGATTGACCTTAACCGCGTGCCCGCGCTTGGCGGCATACGCGTCGATCATCACGTGCTGCCTGTGCTGCACGTGGGCGCGATGACGCGTCAGTGTGATGTGGAGTTTTCCACGGTGGTACACGATGCCGCGCCGCTGCTGCAAGCCGCGGTGCGTCAGGTGGGTCACCGCCAAACGCGCAATCGCGGCACCGTCGGCGGTTCACTGTGCCATCTGGATCCCGCCGCCGAACTTGTCACTGCAGCCATGGCGTTGGATGCGACGTTGGTTGCTGAATCCGCCGCTCATGGCCCGCGCCGCATTCCCATCGCCGCGTGGGGCGCGGGCTATCTCACCAACGCCCTGCGTCCCGGCGAAATACTCACCGTCGTTGAGTTTCCGCTTTGGCCTGACACGCATGGTTATGCATTTGTGGAGTTTGCGCGGCGCAAAGGCGATTTTGCGATTGCCGGAGTCGCCGCCCTGCTGGCGTTTGATGCTACGGGTGCGATCACCCGCGCAGCCGTTGCCATTGGTGGCTGCGGGCCCTTCCCGCAACGGCCTGCCGCCGTGGAGCAGGCGTTGATCGGGCAACCACCTTCCATTGCGTTGTTCAAGGATGCGGCCCGCCGCGCCGCCGATATCGAGGCCCACTCCGACGCGCAGGTGCGCGCCGACTACCGGCGCCACCTCGCCCGTGTGTTGACCGAGCGCGCGCTGATCGAGGCCGCGAGCCATGGAGCGTCACAATGAAAGACATCACCACCGTGCGGCTGACCGTCAACGGCGAACCAGTGGAACGCAGCGTCGAAAGCCGCGTCTCGCTGGCCGATTTTTTGCGCGACGATCTGCGGCTTACCGGCACGCATCTGGGTTGCGAACACGGCGTTTGCGGCGCCTGCACGGTGCTGGTGGACGGCAAATCAGCGCGCGCCTGCCTGATGCTGGCAGTGCAAGCCGACGGCGCGGCGGTGCGTACGGTCGAGGGTCTGGGTACGCCGGAAAACTTGAATCCGCTGCAACGCGCGATGATGCAACACCACGGCCTGCAATGCGGCTTTTGCACGCCGGGCATGCTGATGACGCTCACTGAATTTATCGAACAGCGGCGCGACCCGTCGCCGCCCAGCGAAGCCGAGATTCGCGACGTGCTGTCCGGCAACATCTGCCGCTGCACCGGCTATCAAACCATCGTGGATGCGGTGATGGCGGTGATGAAGTCCCCGGACGGTGCGGCATGAGCGGCGCGAGCGAAACTCATGGCGAAAACACTGACGGCTATTTCGGTCGCTCCATCCCGCGCAAGGAAGACCCGGCGCTGCTGACCGGGCGCGGACGTTTTGTCGATGACATGCAGCCGGATCGCTTGCTGCACGCCGCCATCGTACGCAGCCCGCACGCGCACGCGCGTATCACGCGCGTCGATGTTTCGACTGCGGCGGCGGTGCCGGGTGTCAAAGCCGTATACGCGTTCGCCGACCTTCCGCCGATGCTGCAACAAAAACGCCTGCCGTTGATGTCGGCCAATCCGCTGATCAAACAACCGCTGACGCAGCCGGTGATGGCCAACGACGAAGTACGCTTCGTCGGCGAGTCGGTCGCGGTGGTGATAGCGGAATCACGCCGCGTGGCGGAAGACGCCGCCGCGATGGTTGAAGTCACGTATGAGCCGCTGCCCGCCGTCAACGATGTGCGCGAGGGGCTGAAAACCAATGCGCCCACGGTGCATGCTGGAACGCGCAATAATCTGGTTGCGCACGTGCCGTTTGTGGTGGGCGATACCGATGCCGCCTTTAAAAACGCAGCGCGCATCATCAAAGCCTCCTTCGATACCCATCGCGGCGGCGGCTTTTCGATGGAAACGCGCGGCTGCCTCGCGGTGCCCGATCTGAATCCTGGCGGCTACACGCTGTACCTCACGTCGCAATCGCCGCACCGCATCAAGCGCGTGCTGATGGACCTGCTCGAATTCGCCGATCACGAAATACGCGTCATCGCGCCCGACGTCGGCGGCGGCTTTGGCCCGAAAGGCTCGTTCTATGCAGAGTATGCGCTGATTGTCGCGTGTGCCATGCGCCTCGGTCAGCCGGTAAAGTGGATCGAAGACCGCAGCGAAAACTTTGTCGCCACGCAACAGGAACGCGACATGTTCTGGGATCTCGAAGTGGCTATTGATGCCGGCGCGCGCATTCTCGGTTTGCGCGGGCGGCTCATCCACGAAAACGGCGCCTACGTGGCGCCGCTGGGCCTGATCCTGCCGTGGATCGCGGTCACGCATGTGCAGGGGCCGTATGTCATCCCCAATTTTAATATCGAGATGCTGGTGGCGTTCACCAACAAGGTGCCCACATCGCCAGTGCGCGGCGCGGGCCGTCCGCAGGCGGTGTTTGTGATGGAACGCCTGATGGATCACATCGCGCGCGCCACCGGGTTGGATCCTGCCGAAGTACGCCGGCGCAATTTTATACAGCCCTCGCAGATGCCCTACAACTGCCATTTGATCGCGCGTGATGGCAAGCCGGTAATCTACGACAGCGGCGATTATCCGGAAGCGCAGCGCCGCGCGCTGGAGATGGCGCGCTACGCAGACTTTCGCGCGAGGCAAGCCGCCGCGCGAGCGCAAGGCAAACACATCGGCATCGGCATGGCGAGTTTTGTCGAAGGCACCGGCCTTGGGCCGTATGAAAGCGCCACCGTGCGCGTGGCCACCAACGGCAAGATCATCGTTTGCACCGGCGCGGCGCCGCAGGGGCAATCGCACAAAACCACGCTGGCGCAAATCTGCGCCGATCAATTGCAGGTTTTGCCGGACATCATTGATGTGGTGACCGGCGACACCGGCGCCATCGCCATCGGTGTCGGCACCTTCGCGGCGCGCAGTGCCGTCAACGCCGGCAGCGCGGTACACATGGCGGGCATCGAAGTGCGGCACAAGGCTATACTGTTGGCCGCCAGCATGCTGAAAGTGTCGCCCGAAAAACTCGAAATAAAAGCAGGCTGCGTTTACAACGTCGCACAGCCGGAGCAACGCAAGAGCCTGCGCGAGATCGCGGTCTACGCCGCCGGCTCACCCGGCTATGCACTGCCCGGCGAGGTAACGCCCGGCCTCGAGCACACCGCTTATTTCACGCCTGAACGCTCCACCTATTCAAACGGCTGTCATGTGGTTGAAGCCGAAGTGGATATCTGGACAGGACAGGTCACGCTCACCGGCTACTGGATCGTGGATGACTGCGGCCGCGCCATCAATCCACAGGTGGTTTATGGTCAGGTACTCGGCGGCACGGTGCATGGCATCGGCAACGCACTGCTGGAACGGCTGCTGTTCGACGAACACGCGCAACCGCTGACCACAACTTTTGCCGACTATCTGCTGCCGCTGGCGAGCGATGTGCCGCGTATCGAAATAGGCCACATGGAATCGCCGTCGCCGCTCAACCCGCTGGGCGTCAAAGGCGCGGGCGAAGGCGGCACGCTGCCCGCCATTGCAGCAATCATCGGTGCCATCGAAGACGCGCTGTCACCGTTTGGTGTCACCCTCAATGAAGCGCCGGTGTCGCCGATGCGTATCGTCGATCTGATACGCGAAGCGGCGCCGGAAACCTATGCCTGATTACCGATAAAACGTAAGTATATGAATATAAACATATTTTTAGAAACGAATCATGATGACGTGATGCGCACGAAGTGACATGATCACGGCGATTCAACAGTGCGGGTGGTGTGTGGCATTGCTCTACCTTGCTTCCATTGCAAGCGCACAAAACTACCCCAGTAAACCCATCCGCCTGGTGCTGCCCGTTGCGCCCGGCGGCGGCGCGGATGTCATCGCGCGCACCGTCAGCCAGAAAGTCGGCGCTGCGCTGGGACAGCAATTTCTCATCGACAATCGCGGCGGCGCGGGCGGCAATATCGCGGCTGAAATCGTCGCCAAAGCCGCGCCGGACGGCCACACGCTGGGCATGGTGTTGTCGAGCCACACCATCAATCTGAGTCTCTACAAAAAACTCAACTACGATCCCATCAAGGATTTCGCGCCGATTTCGCTGCTGGCCACATCGCCATTTTTGCTGGTGGTGCATCCGTCCGTACCGGTGCGTAATATCAAGGAATTCATCGCGCTGTCGCGCGCCACCCAAGGCGGCCTGCCCTATGCGTCGTCAGGCTCCGGCCTGCTCGCGCATCTGGC
>CAMDDY010000120.1 GCA_945893125.1 Bordetella parapertussis | reverse complement strand
ATGCGTCCATGGGCAACCGTCGCGCCAAACACGCCGTACGCCGGCGTGGTTCTGAATCCGCGCAGGCTCAGATCAGCGGAATGATCGCGCCCGATGCGCAGCGCCGACTCGTAACCGGCCACCAGCGCCGACAGCAGCGTTTCACCGCTGGCGTTCTCGGTTTCTGCTGCCGCAACCGCAGAAGGAATCACCACGCCGCCGATATGCCCGCACGGATGAGAATCGCCCTGCACGCGTCCGGACAGCAGTACTGCATTGGCGAATGCCGCACTGCCCTGTGACGTGAGAACGCCATCGATCAGCCGCGTGGTGCTGCCCGATTCACGCCGCCGTTCCGCGGCGTTCAGCGCCAGCGTGGCGGGCCGTGCGCGGCGGGTGCCGATGCCGACCGCGAGACCGTAGAGCAAGCACGCCTTTGCGTTATCAAGCAGAGGGGTAGCGAGCGTGCGTGCCTCGAAGGCGGATAAATATTCCGCGAATGTGGTGAGGTCGTAGTTGCCGCTCATGTGCGGCGCCTGTCGCAAATATCGCTAATTCGATGTGACTGCATTATGGAATTTTGAATGGTAGTCAGAAAATCATGTGGTAGTCTAAACACAGCATACCAAAATCGTTCGTTCACAGTAGCCGCAAACTTCATGTTTGCGTTGGAATAATCACATATGGACTTCAAATCGAAGCGCAAGATCAATCCCGTGTCTTTGGAAATTCTGTGGAGCCGTTTGATCGCGATTTCCGAAGAGCAGGCCGCGATGGTGTTGCGCACGGCGTTTTCGAGCATTGTGCGCGAATCGTATGATTTTACCTGCGTGCTGCTGACCCCCACGGGCGATCTGCTGGCGCAGCCGTTTCAGTCACTGCCGGGATTTACGCGCTGTGCTTCCACGGTGATGAAACATTTTCTGGCGCGCTGGCCTGATTGGCATCCCGACGACGTGGCGATGACCAATGATCCGTGGCTGGCCGCTGGGCACTTAAACGATGTCGCCATCGCGGTGCCGGTATTTCATCGCGGCAAAATCGTGGCGTTTTCGGCCAACATCGCGCATCAGGCGGATATCGGCGGGCGTGGTTATTCCGCGGACGGCGCGAGTATTTTCGAGGAAGGCCTGGCGTTGCCGCCGATGAAGCTCTACAAGGCTGGCAAGGTGGTGCCGGAGGTACTGCAGATACTCGCCGAGAACGTGCGCCTGCCCGATCAGGTGCTGGGCGATATCCACGCGCAAGTGGGCGCTGCGCGGCTGGGCGCGCGCCGGGTGAGCGAATTGCTTGATGAAGCCGGGCTCGACAATCTGGATGAGATCGCGGCGGAAGTGCTGTCGCGCTCGGAGACGGCGATGCGTTCGGCGCTGCGGCGCGTGCGCGATGGCGTCTACACCAACGTCGGCATCATGGATGGTTTCGATGAACCGCTGACCATCGCCTTGAAACTCACCATCAAAGGCGACAAGCTCGAATTTGATTTCACCGGCACCTCGTTGCAGATCAACAAAGGCATCAACAGTTGCTACAACTACACCTATGGCTACGCGGCGTTTGCAGCGAAAGCGGTGCTGGAGCCGTTGATTCCAAATAACGAAGGCGCCTACCGACCGATTACGTTGAAAGTGCCCGAAGGCACGCTGCTCAACTCGACGCGGCCCGCGCCGGGCAACAGCCGCGGTCGCGTGGGACACATGATCGTGCCGGTGGTGTTTGGCGCGCTGGCCAAGGCGCTGCCCGATGTGGTGCCCGCAGAATCCGGCAGCCCCGCGCCGCGTTTGAATTTTTTCGGTAATCGCGAGGACGGCAGTGCGTTCCAGTGCATGTTGATTACCAGCGGCGGGCTGGGCGCGGGCCGTGATCGCGATGGCCTCGCGGGGAAATCGTTTCCCACGAATACCAAACTGGCGTCGCTGGAAATCATGGAAAGCCAGTCGCCGATACGTTTTCTGCGGCGTGAACTGGTGGTGGATTCGGGCGGTGCGGGGCGGCATCGCGGCGGCCTGGCGCAGGAGATTGTGGCGCAAGTGCTGGGGCGGAAAAGTGTTTATGTGTCCACCAGTTCCGAGCGCATCAAGAATCCGCCGCGCGGTTATCGCGGCGGGCTGCATGGCGCGGGGGCGCAACTTACGCGCAACCGCGGCGAGTATCTGGCGCCCAAGGCGCGCACGCTGCTGAAGGCGGGCGACATCGTGACCGTCAGAACGCCGGGCGGCGGCGGGTTTGGGCCGCCGCGCGCGCGTGACAAGTCGGCAATGGCGTATGACCTGCAACAGGGCTACGTGAGCAAAGCCGGCGCTGCGAAGCTACGCAAATGAAAGCCGCTCGCTACAGATTGGGCGTGGATGTCGGCGGCACGTTTACCGATTTTGTGTTGATCAACGACGCCACGGGTGAACTGTTCCGCGAAAAGTGTCTCACCACACCCGATGATCCGGTGATCGGCATTATGCACGGCGTCGCAAAATTGCAGGCGGCAGGCGTGGTGCGTCCCGAAGCCATCAAAGGCATCGCACATGCAACAACCCTGGTTACCAACACCCTGATCGAACGCAAGGGGGCAAAGACCGGTTTGCTCGCCACCGAAGGCTTTCGCGACATCATTGAACTCGGCAGCGACATGCGTTACGACATGTACGATCTTACGATTGAGTTTCCGCAGCCGCTGGTTGAACGCGCGCTGCGCCTGGGTATTCGTGAGCGCATGGCGGCGACCGGCGAATCGTTGACGGCGCCTGCGGCAGCGGACGTGCGCAAGCAGGTGCGTGCGCTGCTGCGCAAGGGTGTTAGCTCTGTGGCAGTGTGCTTTTTGCACAGCTATCGTAGTCCAGCGCATGAGCAGCAGGTGCTTAAACAAATACGCAAGGAATTTCCGCGGCTTGCGATTTCGATATCGTCGGTGGTCGCACCCGAGATACGCGAATATGAACGCACCGTCACCGTGATCGCCAATGCCTATGTGCAACCCGTGGTGCGGTCATATCTTGAGCGATTTGAAAAAACCATGGCAGCGGCGCGCGTCAAGGCGCCGATACTGGTGATGTT
This sequence comes from Bordetella parapertussis, assembly GCA_945893125.1. Lineage (GTDB taxonomy): Bacteria > Pseudomonadota > Gammaproteobacteria > Burkholderiales > SG8-41 > UBA5216. The sequence goes on along the minus strand of CAMDDY010000120.1, from coordinate 8,404 downwards.
GTCCAACGGCGGCATGACCACGCCGAGGATAGCCGCCGAGGTGCCGATACGCCTGATCGAATCCGGCCCGGCGGCGGGCGTGTTGTCGGCGTGCCACGCGGGCGCACGCATCAATGAGCCGAATCTGCTGGCGTTCGACATGGGCGGCACCACGGCGAAGGCGTGTTTTATCGAGGACGGCAAGCCGGCGTTCACCGGGCAATTCGAAGCGGCGCGTGTGAAGCGTCAGTTTCGCGGCTCGGGCATGCCGCTGAAAGTGCCGTCGGTGGAGATGATTGAAATCGGCGCGGGCGGCGGCTCGATTGCGCGGCTGGATGGTACGGGTTTGCTCAAGGTGGGACCCGATTCATCCGGCGCGGTTCCTGGGCCGGCCTGTTATGGGCGGGGCGGCAAGTCGCCGGCGGTGACCGACGCGGATTTGTTGCTCGGTTATCTCGATCCGGGTTATTTCCTCGGCGGCGATATGGCGCTGGATATTGACGGCGCCACGTCTGCGCTGAAAGCGCTGGGCAAACGCTGCGGTCTGGATGCCACGGCCACCGCCGCCGGCATTGCACAAGTGGTGAATCAGAACATGGCGACCGCGATACGCATCCACGCAGCGGAGCGCGGCAAGGATTACCGCCGTTCGAGCCTGTTTGCGTTCGGCGGCGCGGGGCCGGTGCATGCGTATGAGATTGCGCGCATCCTGCGTATCGGGCGCATTATTTGTCCGCTGGGTGCGGGCACCAATTCTGCCTTTGGTTTGCTCGCCGCACCCGTGGCGGTGGACCTATCACGTTCCTACAATGTGCCGCTGCACGAGATCGACTGGGTGCGGCTCAACGCGCTGTATGCCGACATGGAAGCCGAAGCGCGCCGCATGTTATCGGATGCCGGCGTGAAATCGCCGAAGCTGGTGCGTTCGGCGGACGTGCGTTTTGTCGGGCAGGGGTTTGAATTGCATGCCGCAGTGCCCGCGGGCAAGCTGGCGGCGCGCGCCACGCGCGCCATCGAAGCGTCGTTTCACGAGGTCTATAAGTCGGTGTACGAAGAAGTGCCGGGCAGCCTGCCGGTGGAGGCGATCACTTGGCGTTTGCGCGCGTCGGGGCCGGAGCCCGAGGTGTCCGCTACCTTCGGGGTGACGCAGGCGAAGCGCAAAGCGCGCCCGGCGCGCCGCGCGTTTTTTCCGGAATTGCGGGAATTTGTTTTGACGCCGGTTTATGATCGTTATGCGTTGAAGGTATCCGACACCCTCAAGGGGCCGGCGATCGTGGAAGAGCGCGAATCCACGGCGGTGATCGGCCCGCGTGGGCGCGCGAGGATAGACAAGGATTTGAATCTGGTGATTGATATACAGCCGTAGGCTGGTAACCCACATTTCGAGAAGCGAGGCGTAAAACCATGGAAATGTCCAAGAGGTTGCGGCAACTGATGAATGCCCCCGGCCCGATACTGGCCCCCGGCATTTACGACTGTATTTCGGCTAAGGTGGTCGAGCGCGCGGGATACGACGCCGCGTTTGTCAGCGGCGCGGCGGTGACCGCCAGCGTGCTGGGTTATCCCGATGTGGGCCTGCAAACCATGCCGGAGATCCTCGCGCAGGTGCGCAACATGGCGCGCGCGGTGGAGATACCGCTGATTGTCGATATCGACACCGGTTACGGCAACGCGCTGAATATGATGCGCGCGATCCGCGAGTTCGAAGCTGCGGGCGCGGCAGGCGTGTTTTTCGAGGATCAGGGGTTTCCCAAGCGCTGCGGGCATTTCGAGGGCAAAAAGCTGATTACGGATCAGGAAATGGCGGTCAAGGTGCGCGCCGCGTGCGAGGCTCGCCGCTCGCCGGATTTCTTGATCATTGCACGCACGGATGCGCGCGCCGTTGAAGGGCTGGATCGTGCCATCGGGCGTGCTCAGGCGTATGTGGAAGCCGGCGCGGACGCGATTTTTGTTGAGGCACTGCTCTCCGAAGCGGAAATGCGCAAGGCCGCCGCCGCGATCAAGGCGCCGCTGCAGGCGAACATGAGCGAGGGCGGCGGCAAGACGCCTGGCATTCACTATGACAAATTGCATGAGATCGGCTTCAAGATTATTTCCTACAGCGGTTTGCTACAGCGCACGGCGGTGAAGGGCATGCAGAATGCGCTGGACGTGCTGCGCAAGGAAGGCAGCGCGGAGTCGCTGTACCCCGATCACCTGTGCAGTCTGGTGGATCGCAGCGCTTTGCTGGGGTTGGAGAAATTCTACAAACTCGAAGAGCGGCTCTACGGGCCGTTGCTGGACAGTGAAAAGAGTTGGCGCGGCCAGTTGGATGCACAGGAAAAGCAGGCAGGCGCGAACGACAAGCTGCCGTTTTAAGGAAAACACATGTTGAAGCAGTCCTTGCTTACCCGAAAGATTTTCGCGTGTCTCGCGCTGAGTTTTAGCGTGGCGCCGCTGTGCGCCGCGCAAACCGAAAAATTTCCGGTGCGCCCGCTGCGCATCGTGGTGCCGTCCACGCCGGGCGGCGGGCTGGATGTGATGGCGCGCATCATGGTGCCGCGTTTGACGGAAAAATGGGGCACGCAGGTGGTTGTTGATAACCGTGCAGGCGCGGGCGGCATCATCGGTACCGAGATTGTTTCCAAGGCCGCACCCGATGGTTATACGATGTTGCTGGTGACCACGGGGTTTGTAACAAATCCATTTTTAATCAAACAGTTACCGTATAAGGCTCCACAGGATTTCGAGCCTATCACCATCGTCGGTTCTACGCCCGTGGTGCTGGTCGCGCATCCGACACTGAATGTGCGCACGATTAAAGAGATGCTGGCGCTGGCCAGAGAGCGCCCCGGACAACTCACCTTCGGATCGTCGGGGCAGGGCAGCGGCGGCCATCTGTCGATGGTGCTGATGCAACGCGTCGCCGATATTAAATTTATCCACGTGCCGTATAAAGGCGCGGGCGCCTCTACCGCGGCCATTGTCGGCGGCGAGGTGAACTTGCTGTTCACCGCGCCGGGCGCCGCACTGTCGCAAGTCAAGGCGGGGCGCTTGCGCGCGCTGGCGGTGACCAGTGCGAAACGCGTGGGCATTATGCCGGATGTGCCGAGTGTTACCGAGGTGGGCTTGGCCGGATGCGTGGTCGATGGCTGGTATGGTTTGCTCGCGCCGGCGGGAACACCCAAGGTGCTGATCGACCGCATCTATAACGATGTGCTGACGGTGATGAAACTGCCGGATGTGTCAGCGAAACTGCAAGGCGCGGGCTTTGAACTGGATGGCCGGTCGCCGGCGCAGTTCAAACAATATCTGCAGGATGAAATGAAGCGCTGGGGCGCGGTCATCAGTGAAGCCGGGTTACGAGGAGAACAGTAAATGGATACGCCAGCAATAGTACAAAAGGTAGCAACGATTTCCAGTGAGCTGTCGCAGTTTGTCACAGGCTTCGACGGCGCGAGTGTGCCTGCCGAGGTGCGGCGCCGGGCGAAACTGCTGATGCTCGACGCCATCGGCATCGCGTTTGCCTCGACACGTTTTCCGTTCGCCGGGGGCGCGCTGGATGCGTTGCGCGAGTTCGGCAGTGGCGATTGCGAAGTGATCGGCGTGGCCGACAAACTCGCGCTGCGCGACGCCGTGTTAATGAACGCCATCCTGGTACACGGCCTCGATTACGACGATACCTACTTGCCGGGCTCCGTGCATCTCACGGCCAGTTGCGTGCCCGTATCGCTGGGGGTGGGTAGTCAGCGCGGCGTCACGGGCGCGGAATTGCTCACCGCCTGCACGCTCGGGCTGGAGATCGATTCGCGACTGGGTATCGCCGGCAATGGCGGTTTTCTGCGCGCGGGTTTTCACGCCACCAGCGTGCTGGGCACCTTCGCCTGCACGCTAATCGCGGGCCGGCTGATGGGCCTGAATGCGCAACAACTCACCATGGCGCAGGGCATTGCGTTGAGTACTGCCTCAGGCAATATGCAACCGATGCAGGATGGCTCGTGGACCAAACGCATGCATCCGGGCTGGGCGGGTGTCGCGGCGATAACTTCCACCATGCTGGCGAAGCACGGTTTCATCGGCCCGTCGGAGACCTACGAGGGGCGCTTTGGTCTATTCCCGCATTTTCTCGGTGAACATTTTAAACAGGCTGACCTCGGTGCAATATTGCGCAACGTGGGCGAGAAGTGGGAGTTTCCACGTGCGTCGATCAAGCTGTATCCGGCCTGCCACCAGTCGCATGCCTTCATGATCGCGACGCGCAAGCTGGTGCAGGAACATCCGATCAAGGCCGACGATATCGAATCGATACTCACGCTGGTGACGGAACCCGCAGTGCCGCTGATTTGTGAACCGGCGAATGCGAAGCGCGCGCCCGACAGCAGTTACGGCGCGCAGTTCAGCCTGCCGTATGCGGTGGCCTGCTGCATCATGCGCAATCGCTTCGGTCTGGATGAACTCGAAGAACCGTCGTATACCGATCCGGCGCTGCGCAAGCTGGCGGCCAAGGTGAGTTACCAGATTGATCCGAATTCGGGATTCCCGAAGTTTCGTTCCGGCGAAGTGATTGTGCGCATGAAAAACGGCACGGTCTATTCCAGGCGCGAAAGCGTGCTGCCCGACGAACCGGCGAGCGAAAGCGAGATCGTCGATAAATTCATGATTAACGTCGAGCCGGTAATGAACCAGACGCGCGCGGAAAAAATACGCGATACGCTGCTCGATGTGGAAAAACTTGCCGATGCGCGTATGTTAACAGCCCTGTTGAGCGGGCAAGGCAAGTAGTCATGAACGTGCGCCTGTTGTTGTCGGCAGCTCTGCTGATGAACGTAGCCAACGTTTCAGCGCAGACCTATCCCGATCGCCCGGTGCGCTTCGTGGTGCCGTATCCGCCGGGCGGCGCCACCGATATTATTTCGCGCACGCTGGGGCAAAAACTCTCGGATGCGTTCAAACAGCAATTCGTGGTGGACAATCGCGGCGGCGCGGGGCAGATCATCGGCACCGACATCGTGGCGAAGTCCGCCCCCAACGGCTATACAATATTGCTCGCATCGGTGACGCACTCGATCAATCCCACGCTGCTGCCGAAGCTGCCGTACGACAGCGTGAAGGATTTTTCCGCGATTACGCTGGTGGCAAGCGGGCCGAATGTGCTGGTGGTGCATCCTTCGCTGCCGGCGCGCTCGGTGGCCGAGTTCGTCAAGCTGCTGAAAGCAACGCCGGGCAAATACAACTACGCCTCGTCCGGCAACGGGTCGGGCGGCCATCTCGCCACCGAGCTGTTCAAGAGCATGGCCGGCATCGATATCAGTCACATCCCCTACAAAGGCAACGGGCCTGCCACGGTGGACTTGCTCGCGGGGCAAGTGCCGGTCATGTTCACTAGTACCGCGCCGATGCTGCCGCATATGCGCAGCGGCAAGCTGCGCGGTTTGGCCACCACCGGCGCGTCGCGCTCGTCGGCGACGCCGGAAATCCCCACCATAGCCGAGTTGGGTTTCCCCGGCTACGAAGCCAGTCTGTGGTACGGCATCCTTGCGGCGGCCGGTACGCCGGCGGCTGTTATCAACGTGCTTAACACGCAGTTCGTCAACGCGCTGAAGGCGGCGGATGTGCGTGAGCGATTCACCGGGCTGGGTATCGACGTGGCGGGCGGCACGCCGGATGCGCTCGACAAGCACCTGCGGTCTGAATTGACGAAGTGGGAAAAAGTCATCAAGACCGCCAAAATTCGTCCGGAGTAGGAGCCCTCATCCATGCACGGTAAATTTCACACGAGATGCGCCGTCGCGGTGATGGCGGCCTGCACAGGCGGCGCGCTCATCGGCGCATCGGCGCAGGCGCAAACCTACCCTGCGCGCCCGGTGCGCATCATCGTGGGCTATCCCGCGGGCGGCCCAATCGACATCCTCGCGAGATTGCTCACGCCCGGTTTCAGTGAGTCATTCGGCCAGCAGTTCATCGTGGACAACCGGCCGGGCGCGAGCGGCATGATCGGCACGGAACAGGTGGCGAAGTCCGCGCCCGATGGCCATACGCTGTTGATGACGGCGGCGACGTTTGCCATTAACCCGAGTGTGTATGCAAAAGTGCCGTATGATCCGCAGCGCGATTTGGCCGCGATTGCATTAGTGGCGCGCTCCCCGTACCTGCTGGTGGCGCATCCGAGTTTTCCGGCGCACGGCGTCAAGGATCTGATCGCCGTGGCGAAAGGGAGTCCGGGGCAAGTGAATTTTGCCTCGACAGGCAGCGCCAGTCTGCCGCACCTGGCGGGTGAACTGTTTCAACTGATGGCCGGTGTGAAGCTGAATCATATTCCCTACAAGGGCGGCACACCGGCGACCATTGATACGCTGGCAGGACAGGTGCCGATCATCTTCAACAACATGCTCAACGCCGTGCCGCATGTAAAAAGCGGCAAGATGCGCGCGCTCGGCGTCACCGGCGCGCAGCGCACCGCCATCCTGCCGCACGTGCCGACGATTTCAGAATCGGGACTGCAAGGCTATGAAGTCAACGGCTGGTATGGCCTGCTTGGGCCGGCAGCCACGCCAAAAGACATCACGGCGCGGCTGAATGCAGAGGCCGGCAAGGTGATGAAGCTGCCCGCTTCGGCGGCGCGCCTTGCGGACGATGGCGTGGTGACTTACGCCGATGCGCCCGAGACATTTGCCGCATTGATACGCGACGAGCAGGCGAAATGGGCGAAGGTGGTGCGGCAGGCAGGCATCCGGCCGGAATAGCAGGAAGCACTCATGACCGATGAACACTGGGTAGAGGTCGAGACCGGCATTCGCCTTCATGTGGTGATCGATGATTTCACCGATCCGTGGCGCCGTGCTGAAACGGTATTGATGGTACACAGCATGGGGCAAAACCTCGAAGCATGGCGCGGCTGGGCGCCGCATCTCGCGCGACACTTTCGCGTGGTGCGTTTTGATGTGCGCGGTTTTGGGCTATCGACACCCATCGATGAAACCGCGCGCTGGTCGATAGAGCGGTTGCACGCCGATATCGAAGCGGTGATGGATTTCACCGGCTGTGCTTCGGCGCATCTGGTGGGATCGCAAAGCGGCGGTTCGGTGGCGCTGACGTTCGCCGCGCGCAAACCCGCGCGCGTGCAATCGGTGGTTGCGGTCGCGCCGATGATCACCGGCACGCCGGATGTAACACAGTGGCTGAAGCAAATCGAATCGGAAGGTGTGCTGGCGTGGGCGCGTTCGACGATGGCGGGGCGGCTGGGGAGCAATGCTTCCGCCGAGCAGGTCGAATACTGGGCGCGGCACATTCAAGGCAACACGCCGGTATCCACCTTGCGCGGCTATCTGCCATGGGTGCCGAGCGTGGATATCCGCGCGGAATTGCGGCACGTGCAATGCCGCACGCTGGTGATGACGACCACCGGCAGTCATTTGCGTCCGCTCGAAAGCGTCAGAGCGTGGCAGGAAAAAATGTACAACGCGAAGTTGATGATCGTGGACGGAGACGCCTGGCATCCGGCGGGAGCCTATCCGGATGTTTGTGCGCGGTCCGCGGCGCGGTTTATGTTGAACAGAGTTGAATAGGCTTGCGTCAACCAATGATGCGTAAGAAAAAAGCGCTGATTGCCGGCGCCACCGGCGTCGTCGGCCGCAACCTGCTTCGGCATCTTCTTGCAGTCGGCGGCTGGGACATCGCCGCGCTGTCGCGCCGCAAGCCCGATGTCGAGGGGGCTTACGAGCACATCGCGGTGGATCTCTTGGACGCCGTGCAGTGCAAAGTGAAACTCAGCCATCTCCGTGATGTAACCCACGTGTTTTTTGCCGCAGCGACGACCCACCGTGATCCGGCGGCATTGGTTGACCAAAACGTGGCCTTGTTGCGCAATCTGCTGGATAGCGTGGAGCCGGTTGCAAAAAATCTTCAACACATCCATTTTATGCACGGCACCAAGTGGTACGGCTCTCATCTCGGACCCTTCAAAACACCCGCGCGGGAAGACGACTCGCGTCACGCGCCGCCGAATTTTTACTACAACCAGTGGGACATGATGGTCGAACGGCAAAAAAGCAAGCCGTGGACATTCTCGTCCGCGCGGCCGCATGCGGTGAGCGGCTTTGCCATCGGCAACCCCAGCAACTTGACGATGGTGATCGCCATCCATGCCGTGATCTGCAAGGAACTGGGGCTGCCGTTGTGTCACCCCGGCACGCCGGGCAATTACCGCGCGCTTTACCAATGCACCGATTCGGGTCTGCTGGCGCGCGCGATGGTGTGGATGGCGACGACGCCCGCCTGTGCCAATCAGGCGTTCAACATTACCAACGGCGACTTGATCCGCTGGGAAAACTGTTGGCCTAAGATCGCGGAATATTTCAATATGCAAGCCGGCCCGTCCCAACAAGTCAGTCTTGTCGAAACCATGCGCGACAAGGCGCCGGTGTGGGATCGCATCGTAGAAAAATAC
>CAMDDY010000119.1 GCA_945893125.1 Bordetella parapertussis | reverse complement strand
TCGCAATCTGATACCGTTCGTCTTGGGTGAGGTGTGTGTAGTTCATTCTTGGCAACTTTAACTTGGTGGTCGAGGGGCTCGGATGCTATCGCACCTCGCCCACCCAACCTATTAATCAGAGTTGCACTTCGAATTTGAACTCGCGGGGTATAGCGGCTATAGCCGTATTGCAAAATACATAGTTCCCTAGGCGGCTGCGGACTGCCATAGTGTTTACATGAGAACCAGAACACGATTCTACGCATGTTTTCCCTGCCAACGTTGTTACTCAAATCAGGAGGTCTCAAATGAATTTCGATGCCAGCAGCAAACGCCTAATGTCCCCGGCTACACTTAAGCAGGCTGTGTCGGCATTCAGTATTATCGCGGCCACCCTGGGTTATACGGGTGCGCAGGCTGCCGCCCAAGAGTGGCCGACCAAGCCCGTCAGAGTGGTGGTTACCGCCGCAGGCGGCATCCCCGATCTGCTCGCACGTGCCGTTGGCGAAAAATTGGCGCAATACAACGGCCAGCCGTTCGTGATCGACAGCCGGCCCGGCGCCTCGGGCAACATTGCCGCGGGCATCGTCGCCCGCGCCAATCCCGATGGTTACCAGGTGTTGTTTACGCCCGGTAGCGTATTGGCGATGAACCCGAGCCTGTATAAAGAGATGCCCTTCGATACGGAATCCTATGCCCCGGTGTCGTTGCTCGCGGACGTGGCGGTGTTACTGGTGGTGCATGCCAAGAATCCCGCAAAAAATCTCGGCGAATTCATTGCAGCGGCCAAGCGTGAGCCGGGGAAGATGAATTTTTCTTCGCCCGGTGCGGGCAGTTCGCTGCATTTGACGACCGAACTCTTCCAGCGCGTTGCAGGCGTCACCGTTCAGCACATTGCTTACAAAGGCCCCGAGTTTGTGATTGCGGTCATGTCGGGGCAGGCCACCGGCATGTTCGCGAACCCGCCGGCCGTGATACCGCAGATCAAAGCCGGCACATTACGGGCGCTGGCGGTCGCAGGCGCCAAACGCTTGCCGCAGTTGCCCGATGTGCCCACCACAGCCGAGGCTGGGCTGGCCGGCGTGGATGTTTCGTCCTGGTTCGGGACCGTGGTTCCCGCCAAGACGCCGCGTAAAGTGGTTACGCAGTTGAGCACGCAGATTGCAAAGGCGCTGCGCGAGCCCGACGTGCAGCAGCGGCTGGTGGATTTAGGTGTGCGCTCGATAGGCAGCAGTCCCGAAGAGTTCGCCGAATTCCTGAAAAAAGACCGGGCCAAGTGGGACGGCGTGATTCGTGCCGCGAATATTCGGCTAGATTAACTTAACCCACTATCCACTGTCCGAGGAAGATTAAAAAATGACTGTCGATATCGAAAAATTACGCGCCGCGATTCCCCATACCCAGCCGCCGTTCGCGCTGAAAAAGCTGGGCCATGTGGTGATCAAGGTGACTGACTTGCAGCGCTCGCTGGCGTTTTACGCAGGCGTGCTGGGGTTCAAGGTCTCGGACATCATCGGCGACGATAGGATGCCAGGCGGCATGATTTTCATGCGCTGCAATCCCGATCACCACGGCATTGCACTGGTGGGCGGCGCGCCGGGGGCTACACAGCAACACGAACTGCATCACATTGCGTTTGAAGCCGCCTCACTGGATGACATCTTTCGCGCGCGCGATCATCTGCGCAAACACGGAGCAACCATCGTGTTCGAGGGCCGTCGCGGCGCGGGCGCGCAAGTGGCGATAGAGTTTCTTGATCCCGATGGCCACAATCTCGAATTTTATTGGGGCATCGATCAAATCGGCGCGGATGGCGTTTCGCGCCCGCCGCATGAGTGGCGTGATGCTAAATCACTGGAAGAGGCGGTTGCCAATCCGCCGGTGGCGCGTAACATCACCGACAACAGCATTGCCGCCGGATGAAGTGTAGAAACTTTATGTGTGCCGGGTCAAAATTGAGTAACCTCAGCGTAGGAGTCCAGCCAGCCAACCACCGAGCGCACTGTTACGCGGCTCGTCAAGCTGGAGCAGGCGGCCATTGCGGTAAACCGCGATCAGGCGCATCCCGTTTTCTACACTACTGTTATCAAACACAAACGTCTGCTGTGTCAGCGGCATCACCAGCGGCAGCACGTGCCGCATCACTTTTGTATACCGGGAGCGGATGCGGTCTTCGGGAACGTCATGCCCGTGCATGGCCACGCGCGTGCGAACGCGAGCAACGTTAATCGCCGCGTCACTCGTGGTGACAAAATAAAGAGCGATGCGATAACCGAGCGCCGTGGCTTTTTGGAAGAACGGCACCCAACGATCAGCGTCCGACATGACCGTTTCGGTGATGAGATCATGTCCCGCATCGAGTGCGGCATGGCGCAGTCGGTCTGCTTCTATTGCGGCGGCAAGCGATGGGTTGGTATTGCCGGGCGATTCGCCGCGCATACGAGCCGCAATCTCATCGGCGTTGACCCAGATGCCGGGGGGAATTTTGAATTCGCCGCGTAACTGCTCCGCCAGCGTGGATTTCCCGGAGCCGTTTGGCCCGGCGAGTATGTAAAGGGTAGGCAGCGGTTCACGCGCCGCGCGCGACCGCTTTTGCACGGCGCTGCGACGTGGGCGCGGGTGAAACGCCGGTATTCTTGCGGCGACCCTGTACTGCAACCGCAGGCTCGATTCCAGCGGGTGTTAATCCGGCAGCGCGTATTTTGCGTACGGCATGCACCGATGCCTTACGCGCAATCGTCGCTAATTCATCATCCGTTACGTCGTAAAGCGAACCGCTGCGGCTCATCGCTAGCCCTTTAAAAATCTCCTGAACAACGTTGTAAATGGTAGCACAGGGCGGTTAGCGCCGTTGTGATCCGGTCGGCACGGGGTCTTGCCCTGCAACGCCCCCAGTAGCGTATAACGTCGTCAGGGGGGCGGATAAATATATCATTAAAAACAACATGTTACGATGTTAAACGTTTCTCGGGCATGCACTTTCTAATCCGGCGCCTTGCCCCACAATTCTTTCAACCGCGCATCACGCCCGCAGCCGTTGCGATACAGTTTGTAGCGCACCGGATTCACCTGATAGTAGTTCTGGTGGTATTCCTCGGCGCGGTAAAAATCGCCGGCCTTGGTGATCTCGGTGACGATTTCGGCTTTGAACGGCTTGGATTTATCCAGCGCGGTTTTTGACGCCTCGGCGAGCTTGCGCTGCTCATCGTTGTGATAGAACACGCCGCTACGGTATTGCGAACCGTGGTCGCAGAACTGCGCGTTCTTCACCGTCGGATCAATGTTCACCCAAAATACCTGCAACAGTTTTTCGTAACTGACTTTCGATGGATCGTATTCCACCTGCACCACTTCGGTGTGGCCGGTGCGTCCAGTGGTCACCTGTTCGTAAGTCGGATTTTTGACGGTGCCGCCCATATAGCCGGATATCGTTGAAATCACGCCGGGTATCTTGTCGTAAGGCGCTTCCATGCACCAGAAGCAGCCGCCGGCGAATGTGGCCTTGGCGGTTTTAATAACGGGCGATTGGGCGAGCGCGGCGACATTACCGATGGCGCTCGCTGCAAACAGCGCGGCGATTGCAAACCACTGACGAAACTGAAACATGATGATCTCCTTGATAATTCGCAGCCACCGTTACGGTTGTTGCATCGGTTGCATGCGGTGCATCTGCCAGCTTGGTCGGCGTCCGGCGCGCGAACTTACAATGAAAAGTGGTAAGGTTGAACGGCGGATATAGACTTATTAATCGACTTAGTGCCTGAAATTGTCGCAGAATTCCCGGCATCACGAAAAACACGAAAGGATGCACCATGAGTACCATAGGCGCAGTGCACGCAGGTAAAGAAATTACAACCCTCGGTGGCGGCTGCTTCTGGTGTCTCGAAGCCGTGTTCGACAACTTGAAGGGCGTGGTATCGGTCGAGTCGGGCTACATGGGCGGGCCGCGCCCCAATCCCACCTATGAGCAGGTGTGTGCCGGTGTGTCCGGGCACGCCGAGGTGGTGCGGATCACCTTTGATCCGGCGGTGGTGTCATTCAAGGAAATACTCGAAGTGTTTTTCGTCATCCACGATCCGACCACGCTGAACCGCCAGGGCAATGACGCTGGTACGCAATACCGCTCGGCGATTTTTTATCACGCGCTGGAGCAGAAGGACGCGTCCGAACAGGTGATCACGAACTTGAGCGCCGCAGGCTTATGGCGCGACCCCATCGTGACCGAGGTGACGCCGGCGACGGTGTTCTACATCGCCGAGGACTACCATCAGGAATATTTCGCGCGTAATCCTGGCGCGGGCTATTGCCAGTTTGTGGTGGCGCCGAAGGTGGCGAAGTTCCGCAAACACTTTTTGAGCAAGCTCAAGAAGGCGGGTTAAAAACAGGGCGTTACCGCAAAGGCGCAAAGGAAACGCAAAGAAACCCTCTGTATGTTTTTGAATTTCTTTGCGGCAGTTCTTTGCGCCTTCGCACCTTTGCGGCGAGGTTTTTGCAGGGGTTAAATCAAAAATCCCCCGAACTCCCGCCGCCGCCCGAATCACCGCCGCCACCCGAAAAGCCGCCGCCACTACTACTGCCGCCACCACCGCTGGAGTTCCACCCGCCCGACGAACTCGACCAGCTATCGCGGCTGTGATTGACGCCGCCGAAGCCGGAGCGTTTCCCCGCGCGGCGATCAGCAAGCGAGGTGCGATTTTTGTCTTTATACCATTGCGTGCGCGGCAGCAATAACTTGGCGGCGGGAAAACCGGCGAGATACACCGCCAGAATCGCCATCGTGGCTTTAAAGCCGACCACCACGATGGGGAACAGCGCCCAGAACGGGATCAGAAAGAAATACAAAAACCATCCCATGCCCGGCGTCATGACACCGATCACGGTGAACAAGCCGATGATGCCGAAAATAAACACACCGATCAGAATTCGTTGGCCCATCGGCAGGTCGGGGTCTTTGAATCCGGACGCCGATTCGGTTTTGGCTTCGTCCTTCGCGCCAGGATTATCGCTGGCGTTGCCTTCCAGTTGCTGGATGATGGCCGCGATGCCTTCTTCGACCCCTTTATCGAATTGGTTCGCCTTGAAGCTGGGGGCAATCACATTGCGTATGGTGCGGCTGGCGACGACATCGGGCACCGTGCCTTCCAGGCCGCGCCCGACTTCGAAACGTATTTTTCGTTCCTTGGGTACGATCACCAGCAGCAAGCCGTTGTCCTTGTCCTTCTTGCCGAGCTTCCATTGCTCGAACACACGCACCGCGTACTGCTCGATGTTGTCTTCGCCGAGCGTGGTGATGGTCAGCACCGCGATCTGATTGGTGGTTTTGGCTTCGTGCGCTTTCAGTGCCGCGCTGATGCGTTCGCGCGCGGCGGCCGACAGCAGCTCGGCGTTGTCCACCACGCGCCCGCTCAGCATCGGCACGTCGGCGGCGAGGGTGGCGCCGCACAGTACGCACCATGCAATAGCGGCGAGGATTCGTTGTATCCGCAACATCATGCACGCTCCTCGACGACCGCGCCGTCCGCCAGCTCATTGCCATGGCGCGTGATCGTCACGCCTTTTTGCGCGAGCAGCGCGGCCAGCGCGTCAAACCCCGCGCGAAACGCCGCGACTGCCTGTCCCTGCGCGAGCTGCGGCGCCATGGCGGCGATCACGCCATTGAGCTCCTGCGGGGTAACGTGACGCGCAATGCCGCTGTCCGGCAGAATCACCACGCGGCGCTCGAAGCGCGCCACCAGCATCAATATGCCCACGCGCTCGGTGGTTTTGAAGATTTCGCGCTTTAGAAAAATGCCTTGGGCGTGCTGCCGTACCTCGCCGATGGCGCGCTCGCGATTGAGAAACAAGCGCCCGAACCGGGGTATCGCCATCGCCGCCACGCAGCACAACACGCCCGCCGCCAGGATCGCGGCCACGTCCCGCAGCGGGGTGTGGCTGCCGGCCCAGCCGGGACGGATGAATTCGTCGGCCACCACCGCCAGCGCCGCCAGTGCCGCGCCCAGCGCAAAGGCTTTCCAGGGAATATCGGGGTATTCATCCGCCTTGCCGATGATGGCGGCGACCGCCTGCGCGCCGGTAGCCGCTTCAAATTGCTGCGCTAGCTCATTGATTTCTTGTTGCTCTTGCGATGTCAGTACCATACGGGTGCATCCTCCAAGAGGCAAAATCGGCGCCGCCGAACTGCCCAAAGATTACACAGATATGGGGCGGCCCGGCAAGCCGTGCCGAAACTGTATCCGGTTTTCAGAGGGAAAACACCGCGATTCTCCTATAGAAAAGCATTGACAAGGCCGATTTCCCTCGGCATTCTTGCCGCACCGAGTCGCAGCACGCGGCAAGGCAAGCAAAATTGGCTAACTGATTAACCATACCAGACCACGGAGATACACCATGGCAGCAAAGAAAAAAGCAGCAAAGAAAGCCCCGGCAAAAAAGAAAGCAGCGAAGCGCAAGCCGAATGCCGCCTTCATGAAGCCGATGAAAATCAGCGCTGAATTGGGCGCCGTCATTGGCAACGCCGCAATGCCGCGTACGGAAGTCACCAAGAAAATCTGGGCCTACATCAAGAAGCACGGCCTGCAAGATGCGAAGAACCGCCGCAACATCAATGCCGACGACAAATTGAAGCCGATCTTCGGCAGCAAGAAACAAGTCTCGATGTTCGAGATGACCAAACTGGTCAGCAAGCACCTGAGCTAGTTCACTTCGTCATACTGAAACGGCCAGCCCTTTGCGGGGTTGGCCGTTTTTGTTTGCGTGACTGAATGAAAAAGCGTGAACGGGTGAACGAGTGAACGGGTGAAGGCAGGTGCAGGGGTAGGTCCCGCACGGCGCACCATTTCAGCGCGGCCAGCCTGTGTGCGTCGCGTTGATCTGCCTCGGGCCGCACTTGTTCACCCGTTCACCCGTTCACTCGTTCACCGCCCTTCGCGTACCACGCGCCCGCCAGCAGCGCCGCGCCCATGGCGATGAACACCGGGGTCATGCCCATCCATGCGCCGAGTGCGCCGAAAATCATCGGGATGCCGGCTTGTGTGATGTTGAGCAACTGCGTGCGCATGCCCACCGCCTCCGCGCCGCGCCCCGGCGGCGCTTTTTCATAGAGCATGGCCATGATGATCGGTTGCGTGCCGCCTAAGCCCAGTCCGAGCACGAACGACACCGCCATCAGCAGCGGCACGCTTGTCGTGAGTGGTATCAGCGCCAGCATGCATCCGGTGAGCACCATCGCGTAGAGCAACAACCTGCGTTCGTCGAAGTGGCGCACGATCCACGGCAGAATCAACCGAAACACAAAAATCGCGCTGCCGAACGAGCCCAGCACCAGGCCTATCGTGGATGCCGAGAGGCCAATGCTGGAGCCGTGTATCGGCATCACAAAGGTGTACAAATCCCAGCACATCGACAGCAAGCCGCTGACGATGAATACACGCAGCAGCGCCGGGATGCGCAGCAGACTGCCCGCGCGTTTTTCCGGCGCGCGCGCGGCCGCCTGGTGATGCCGCGATATCAAGTGTCTGCGGTGGTATATCAACAACAGCGTCACGGCGATAAACCCGGCGCACAGCAAAAAGGTGTTGCGGTGGCCGATGCCGTCGATGGCGAAGCCGGCGGTGACCGGGCCGACGAAACCGGACGTTGAAAACGCCAGCGCCAGCACACTGAAATTGCGCGTGCGGTCTTCGGGCCGCCCCACCAGCGCGGCGGCCTGATTGACGCAAATGTGATACAGCATGAAGCCGCTGCCCGCCAGCACGCTCACCGCGAACAAGGTTTCAATACGCGGCAGTGCAAACGCCAGCAGCAGGCCCGCCAGCACCAGCGCCGCGCCGAGCAGCATCGGTTTGTAGATGCCGGTGCGGTCGATGCGGCGTCCCCAGCGCGCTGAAAATACCATCGGCACCACCGCGATCAGCGAAATAATCAAGCCCACGGTCAACGGCGTCGCGCCCAGATGCAGCGCGAACAACGATAGCGTGACGCGCGCGCCCGCGAACCCCACGTGCGGCAAAATGGTGAGCATGAAAATAAGCGAGATACTCACGGCATTGTAACGATATGTTTTTAAATGAAAATTATCGAATCGTGGCAAGCGTCTTCCGCCACGCCACCAGCGCCACGCCCAGGCAGGTAATCACGATGCCGAGCCAGCTAACCACCGACGGCGTGATGTCAAACCATAAAAACTCCGGCACGATGGCGAATACCGGCGTGAGATAAATCAGGCTGGTGACGCGCGTGGCCGCGCCGCGGCGCAGCAGCGTGTGCCATGCGCTCACGCCGAAGAGCGATGCAAAGATCACCAGATAAAACAGCGCGCCCGCCAGCGGCCACGACCAGCGCACGGCGTTGTCTTCAAACATCAGCGCCAGCGGCGCCAGCACGATAAACACCGCGACAAATTGCACCAGCGCCGCCGCGCGCAAATCCACGCGGGGACAGAAGGCGCGTTGATAAAGGGAACCGGCGGTCACGCCGAACAACGCGATCGACACCGCGATCAGACTGCCGAGCGTCGCCTCTTGCACGTCGATCTTGTGCCATACGATCAATATCACGCCGGCAAGCCCGGCGGCGATGCCCAGCCATTGCACGGCGCTCAATTTTTCATGCATCCAGCGCGCGGCGATCACGGCGGTAATCAACGGTTGAATGCACAGCAACACTGCGGTAATGCCCGCCGACAGGCCGAGGTACTGCGTGTAATGGCTGCCGCCCAGATGCACCGCGTGCATCAACAGGCCCGCCACCACGACATGCGTGATTTCGATGCGTGTTTTAGGCCACAAGGGACGCGTCAGCCACACAAAAGGAATCAGGCACACGATTCCGAAGGCAAAGCGAATGGAGAGAAACGTGAGCGGGGCCGCGTGCTGCAACGCGATCTTGGTGGCGATGAACCCGGCGCCCCAGATCGCGACGAAATACCACGCGAGCAATGGCGTGATCCAGGGGTGCGGCAGCGGTGGCAAGACGGCGGTGGCGAAAAAGGGGAGGGCGGGAGGGGGCACGATTATAACCCGCGCCAAGGCTAACCTTCGCAACGCATCCCCGAAGCGGTTACACTACGCGCCGCGCACGGGCAGTAGCCGTGCGGTTGTTCAAGATAAAGGAGTCGTCATATGTTTGGCCGTCTGATGCCCAAGGAAGGGCGCTTCTTCGAATTGTTCAACGAACACGCCGAGCAGATTGTGTTGGGTAGCCGCGAACTGGTGGCGCTGATGGTGGCGGGCGATGATATCCAGCGCCGCGCCTTTACCATCGAGACCATCGAAAAGCGCGCCGACCGCATCACGCAGGCTACCATCGAGATGCTGCACACCACGTTTATCACGCCGCTGGATCGCGACGAGATTCATCAACTCATCACGCGCATGGACGACATTCTCGATCTGATGGAGGATGTGTCGCAGTCGATTTTTCTGTATGACGTGAAAGTGTTGACGCCGGAGACGCAAAAACTGGCGGAGATCTGCGAGCTGTGTTGCGACCAGGTGAAGCAGGCGGTGAGTTTGTTGTCGAACATGGATAACGCCAAGGTGATACTCAAGGCGTGTGATGAAATCGACCGCCTCGAATCGGAAGCCGATCACGTCATGCGCGCGGCGATGGCGAAGTTGTTCCGCGACGAGCCCGATGTGCGCCAGGTCATCAAGATGAAGGCGATCTACGAGTTGCTCGAAACCGTGACCGACCGCTGCGAGGATGTCGCCAACATCATCGAAGGCATCGTGCTTGAAAATTCGTAGTCGCCCGGCAAACATCCGTAAGAACAAGAAAGGCTCCGCATGAGTTTTGAAGTGCTGGTACTGCTGATTTTGGTTGCGCTGGCGTTCGATTTCATGAACGGCTTTCACGATGCGGCCAACTCCATCGCCACGGTGGTTTCCACCGGCGTGTTAAAGCCGCATCAGGCGGTGGCGATGGCGGCGGCGTTCAATTTCATTGCATTGTTTGTGTTTGAGTTGAAGGTGGTGACCACCGTCGGCAAGGGAATTGTGGACTCCGGCATCATTGATCACTACGTGGTGTTCGGCGCGCTGGTCGGCGCGATCTTTTGGAACATCATCACCTGGTACTACGGCATACCCTCGAGCTCGTCACACGCGCTGATCGGCGGGCTGGTGGGCGCCGCCGTTATCAAGGCGGGCGCCGGGTCGCTGGTGTCGAGCGGGCTTCTCAAGGTGGTGGCGTTTATCGTGATCTCGCCGTTGCTGGGGTTTTTGCTGGCCTCGCTGCTGATGGTGATTTTTTCGATGATCGCGCAGCGTGCCACGCCGCGAAAGGTGGATCGATGGTCGCGGCGTCTGCAATTGATATCCGCCTCGATGTATTCGTTGGGCCACGGCGGCAACGACGCGCAAAAAACCGCCGGCATCATCTGGATGTTATTGATTGCCTACGGCGCAACCGGCGCGAAGGAGGGCATCCCGACGTGGGTGGTCGTCGCCTGCTACACCACCATAGCGGCAGGCACCATGTTCGGCGGCTGGCGCATTGTAAAAACCATGGGCCAGCGCTTGACCAAAATCAAACCGTTCGAGGGTTGCTGTGCCGAAACTGGCGGCGCGATCACGCTATTCATGGCAACGGGGCTGGGCATCCCGGTATCCACCACCCACACCATCACTGGCGCGATCGTCGGCGCGGGTTCCGCGCGCCGCGTGAATGCCGTGCGCTGGGGCGTGGCGGGTACGCTGGTGTGGGCGTGGGTATTAACCATACCGTGCTCGGCGTTTGTTGCTGCCGTGGCGTGGTGGATCGGTACGCTGATACTGTAGACGTAGGATGGGTACTGGCCAATGGCCGTAACCCATCACAAACACGGTACGCAAACTTGCGTGGTGATGGGTTACGGCCAGTGGCCAGTACCCATCCTACGTTACTCAATCCTGCCCTACGGTGCGAGGCGCGTGATTTTCCAACCCAGGCTGGTTTTACTGAACAGCAGCCGGTCGTGCAGCCGATTCTCGCGGCCCTGCCAGAACTCAATTTCCAACGGCATCAGGCGATAGCCGCCCCAGTGTGCGGGGCGTTGCGGCGAGTCGCCCGTGTTGCGGGCCACTTCGTTAAAACGTGCTTCCAGCGTCGCTCGGCTCGCCACGGTTTCACTCTGCGGCGACGCAATCGCCGCATGGCGGCTGCCCAGCGGGCGGCCGGCAAAATAATCGTCCGACTCCGCAGCGGCTACGCGCGTGAGCGTGCCTTCGATGCGCACTTGGCGCTCCAGCGGCAGCCAGGCGAACAGCAGCGCGGCGTTGGCGTTGGCGCTGATCTCGCGGCCCTTGCGGCTGTGGTAGTTGGTGTAAAAAACGAAGCCGCCGTGATCGACACCTTTCAGCAGCACGATGCGTGATGCCGGTTTGCCGTCGGCTGAAACGGTGGCCAGCGACATTGCATTGGGCAGCGGCAATTCCGCTTTGATCGCGTCGTCGAACCACACGGTAAATTGCGCCAGCGGATCGGCGAGCACG
>CAMDDY010000118.1 GCA_945893125.1 Bordetella parapertussis | reverse complement strand
AGTTCACCGATACGGCGCTCCAATTCCGTCGATACGATTACATCGTGAATGGTTTTGAGCACGTAGGCCCGTCGCGTTCCTTCTTGGCTTTCAATGTCGCCAGCGGCCATTAGTCGATAGACTGCCGCCAGTTCCAGCCGCACATCGCGCAGATTCGATAAGTCGATACGCCGCCGGGGGGTATGCTCTACCTTTCCGGTTTCCGCATCAATGGTTTGAGACTGCTTTTTGTCGGACATTGGCCACTCCTTATCTGCACCCCCGCACCCCCCATACCCCCCTGGCGAATCCGCCAATACGCCGCAGGGGCGGCTGTGGCGTATATGCGGTGTATTTGAAAATCACATATCGCCATATCGCCGCGCCTCCTCTGGTACAAGGGCTAAACGAGAACCCCGCTTTCGATCCGTGCGGCGATATTCAACCTCGGTAATGGTGTGAATACGCCGCAACTCCTCGATGTGCCGCCAAAAACGACGCTTTGCGGGCGTGCCGGACCGCAGGTTTTCAGGGAATTCCGGACGAATTGACAACACATGAAAGGCGGTGCGCGGCCCCTGCGCTGCCGCAGGAACAATGGTTAATGGGGTGCTTCTTTCGCACGCCAATAGCGCCGCGACGATGGCATCCTGTTCGGTCTTATCGCGGTGCTTGCGGTCGAAGTCAGTGGCCTTTGCCTTGCTTTGCCCGATAAACAGGTGCGCGTCTGCGTCCCACTGGAATTCGATTTGCAGGCCGACTTCGCCGTGATTGGACTTTTGCAGTTCCAGTATCAGCTTGCCGGTGCGCGTAGTCCGCACTCCCTCGTCGCTGGACACCGTTTCGGGATAAAGGAACCAGCGTGCCCGTGCCGCGTTGTGCCATGCGGTCGAACCACTGTAACCCTCATTGGTTGCGCCACTGCTGGCCGACAATTTGTTGATGTGGCCGATCAACAGCAGTGCGCCTGTATCTGCCGGGATCAGCGCCAGCAGGTTATTGACGAAACCTTTAACCTCGGCCCGGGCGTTTTCGTTACCGCCGAATACATCCGTGATGCCGTCGAGAAACAACACTTCGGTGCGGTAATCCTTCATGCGCGAGTCAAGGATGCCGTAAGCCGCCGTCAGCGCGTTGCTGGTGCGCGAATCGGGCGCATACAGAATCGAATTGTGCCCGACTAAATCCAGAATGTGCAGCCAGTCGATAAGGATCGCCAGATCAATGCCCAGGTGCGCGCAGATTCTCGTTAATCGCCAGTGCAGAACGTCGGCTCTGTCCTCGCACGATAAAAACAGCACGCGACGCCGCTCAACAGGTAGTCCGCAAAACGCCACGCCCGCCGCGATACAGACGGCACGCATCAATTCGATTTGAGATTTACCCGTACCCCCATGCGCGAATGTTTCGGTGCAATACCCGCACGGCAGCCCTTCCATGATCGCCTTGGGCGGTTGCGGGTCGCTGGTCGCCAACGCCACAAGGTCGAGAGCTGCCGGCCATTCGTGCGCCGCCGTTTCGCTTGGTGCCGGCTCATAGCGCCCGACAGACTGCGCAATCCTTGCGACCTCATTTTCCGCAAGCGGTGGATTGCATCGCGCCGCATTTTCGGCCCGGAGTGCGGCCAGGATCGCCGTTGCGCTCATGCCGGGCCGTCGCATAGTCCCTGCAAGGCTGGTCAGGTGCGCATTGCGTCCGCCCTCGGATATCGCGCCCTCGATGTTCTCGGTGCGCGTGTTGCCCGGTGAACGTGCCAGCCACGCGGGCGCATCTACTGGTTTCGTTGTCCACGGCTCTGACTCATCCATCCAGACATATTTTTCGCCGGATGCGTGAATACTCGGCTCCACCACGATGTATGAACCGGCACCGGTTTTCACATCGATGCCTGCGCCCAGCGAGCCGGGGTAGCGCTTGCCGTTGTGCGCCTTGTAGACGTAGTGCCAGCCGCCGCCACCCGTGCGCGCGTAGCAGGTATCTGGCAGCTTGTGCGGTAGGTTTTCAACGTCGCCACCATTGCGCGGATCAACGTCTACCGCCACAAGTCCGTCGAGAGTTAATCCAATGTTCGCGTCAGGGTGTTGTGTCCACCACTCGCGGATTTTCAGTTCGTCCGCACTGGCGTCGTGCGCGCCGTGCTCGGTAAGCGGGATTTTTCCTTTAACCGGCAACACGCTGTAACCGGCCTGCGCGTAGGCCAGCGCAAAATCTAGGGGCGTGTCGAGGGTCACGGCGCGCCTCGCTTCTCATACGCATCGCGCGCCGCGTGCAGGTGTTCCAGCTCGGCAAGGGGCGCAACAATCCCGCGCCGACTCTCCTCAGCTTGCGCTTCGCTATGAGGGATCGCGCCGCGCAGGTCGGCCCAGCAGTCGGCACAGTAAATCCTATATTGGAAACCACCGGCGCGGCAGTCCAGTTTCACTAGCACATCGGATGGATGCGCACATTCCGTGGTATGCTGCGCGTGTAGTCCTTCCACCTGCACCATCTCAGACGCCAGCCGCCCGCTGGCTTCTGTTTTTATGGTGGCGCTCATGGTGCCGCCTTCGGCAATGCGGCCAGCTTGGCGTCACAGCGCGCGATAAATTTATCTACGTCCCACGGCTCACGCTCCCAATAATTTAGCAGGGCGCCGAGCTTTCGCAGCGCGCTAATCTCGATATCGCGCGCAATGCTAATGAGCGACGGCGGCTCAACACCTGCGATTTTGTGCAAAGCCAAGTAGCTGTCGAGCCAAAAATAGCGCTGCGTTTTTATCGCGTCCGCGAGACACTCCAGTTCATACGGGGTGTCGCACTCCGGCTCGCTGCAATCGAAGTATGTCTCCGGCGAAAGGCAGCTTATCCAGATGAGAGCATCCTCCGGTGTTGTGTTTTCCGCGGTGAAGTCCTGGTGCCAGAGCCGCGAAAATATCGAATCGAAAGTCGCGGGGTCGGCTTCCGACTCTTTTTCGTTCGGCTCGGCAAGCAGCGCCAGCGCCTTGCTTAGGCCCAAATCGGCAACGGTTGCCGTTTTGGCCTGCAACTGTTCCCAGTGGCGCGCCAATCGCATATGCGCACGAGCGGTGCGGTCTGAAAATCTGCAATTGGAAGTAAGCCACGGCCCGAAGTCACCGTGCGGCATCTCGGCCTTCGCCTGAATGAGAAGATCACCAGCACGGCGGGCGTGCTCAAGGGCTTCACGCGCCTTGCCGTAGGCGCGCTCGTGCTCGGCATTGATCTCCAGCGCCAGCGTGATACCATGTGCCGGTAGTCCTTCCTCAAGCACCAGCCCGACGCCCGCCTGCCAGCAGGCGTTTTCTTTCGGGGGAGCGCTCATTGCTGCCCCTCCAACCATGCGAAAAAACGTGCTTCATTGATAAGTACTTTTCTTCCGAGTCTTAGTATCGCGCCAGCTTCGACAAGACCGTTGCCGGGAATCGTTCCTCTGGATGACTCGCGGGCATCCGCCTTGAATATGAGATTCCGAATTGCCGGTTCGGTGAACGCCTCATTACGCTCTGCAAATTGCGCCACAGTAAAAACCACGGGGCGCGACTGCGGGACAGACATTTCTCCCGCAATGGGTGAAGCGATTACTTTGTTTGATTGTTGGGTTTCGGTGTGCACTGGGAATTCCTCTCGACGGTTGCCGGTTTGTTGAGGGTTCCCATTCAATACATCCTGGGTATTTCGGTAAAAACCTTGGCTTTTCCTTGGCTTTTCCTTGGCTTTTTAGCGTTAAAATTTCTTGTGGTTACGCATTCCCCTTACGACGGCTGCCTTGGGCGCACCCAGCATATGCCCGCTTAATAGTTCCGGTTTCGCATCACCCCACTTGGAACGACAAATAGCCTCTACTTTTTCAAGGTAGTAATAACCGCCCTTTTTACCTGGCGCATCGTCTGGCAATGTTCGGCACTCTTTGAATTCTGGTTCATTAGCCTGTATAGCGTCTGCTAGCTTGTCATAGCCTGCTAGTTCTTTTAGTAACACGCTTTTCTTGACCGGCGTCAATTTCAACTCCACATCCGCACGAGGTTTACCAGTAGTAACTTGGGCCGCAGGCAGCGAGTCTATCCATGCAGCCAAATCGGCAACCGCTACTGAACTCTTGGACGCATCCACAGGGCTTATCTTGGCTCCAGTATTAGGATCAATATCGGGCTTCACTTCTGCGACTAAATCTCCAGACACGACGGCCTCTACAATCAGCGCCAGTGAACCATCGTAATCAGCGCCGGGTATTTTGTCCTGAACTAAGTAAGCCGCCTCGTCTAGCGCCACCCGTTTCATCAACCACAATGCAGGTGCTCGCTTCATGGCATTACCCGAAAATCCGCTGATTCATGCGCTCAACAACCTTCGACGTGTGCGCGTGGCTCAAATGCGCGTAGCGCTTCACCATCGCCAGCGTTTTATGTCCCAGCACTTCCGCTATTTCCGCAAGACTCGCGCCGTTCATCGCCAAATACGACGCGCAACTATGGCGCAGATCGTGCCAGTGGAAATTGAGAATACCGGCACGCGCAAGCGCGTTGTCGAATGGCGCTCGCAACAAAACGGGCCTCTTTCCTTTTGCGTCGGGAAAGACCAAATCCGTATCAATGCGCCGCACCTTGGCCCGTTCTTTCATCAATTCGTAGGCGTGATGCACCAACGGGAGTGCGCGAATCTCGCCGTTCTTGGTTTGGTAGAGTGTGATTACCTTGCGATTCAGGTCAACTTGATCCCAGCGCAGGCCCAGCAATTCCATGCGCCGTGCGCCGGTTGACAGCGCCAGCACCACGGCTAGGTATAGGTCAGGATGATCGCTCGCCTTGCATTCCCGCAACAGCGCTTCGCGTTCTTCGTCAGATAGAAAGCGGATGCGGCCTTGCGGCTGCTTCGGCTTGGTGACTCGCATCATGGGATTGGATTCGAGCCACCCCCATTCCTTGATCGCGATGGTGAAGGCGTGCGATAGCGCCGCTAGATACCGCGCTATGGTTGCAGGCAAACGCGGCTCTACGGGTAAGGTTTTGGTCTTGCCGTTCGGTTGCTTGATTTGCCGCGTCATGCCGCCATCGGGAAGCATTCCAGACGCCAGCTTGTCGCGGTATTCAGCGAGCAGAGCGGGCGTTACGTCCGCAAGGGTGTAGCTCCCTAACTGCGCCTTCCACCATGCAAGCTGGCGCGATTGATCTTTCGCGCTCTTTGGCTTGTTGGGCATCACGTCGCGAAGGTAGCGGGTAATCAGATCGCCCAGCGTGTGCCGTTTCGCTTCGGTAGTCTTGAAGTGCCTACCGTCACGGATGGCGGCTTCGGTGTCCTGCACCCAGCGCTTGGCATCGGTCAGGCGTTCAAACGTGGCGGACTGCGCCGGGAAACCCTTCAAACGCACCTTGACGCGATACGACGCGCTGCCGCTTTCCGATACCCGTTTTTCGATGTTTGCCATGATTGCCCCTATGCAGTGAGAACACTGGAAAGCACTCTAGGACAAATGGCGATAAACTGCAACAGATAATTAGTAATCCGTTGTTATAATACAAAATAGTGTTATTTTACAAATAGTTATATAAACAATATTCATTCATGGGGCAATTACGGGGCATAATGGGGCAGTTCTGGGGCACTTTTGTGGATTGAACATGCTTATCTGTGATGACGTTCGTACACATCGCGAGACGGTAGATAGCCAAGATTCCCCGCATGTCTTGTGGCTCGATTACCGTATGGAAAGAGCGCAGGGAGTGACCGGGATCAAACACGGCTCCAGCGCTTACAGAAAGCGCTCAGGCGAATCGCTTGAAGCGTTTGAAGGAGAGTGCTGGCGGCAGTGCTGGGCGCGTCCTGTGGGGCACTAGGCAAGGATTTAAGGGGTATGAGTGCCCCACCAGTGCCCCAAAATCAAAATGGATAAACGCCGTTATTACTGTAAGTTATTGATTTATTTGGTGGGCCCTGATGGACTTGAACCATCGACCAACGGATTATGAGTCCGCTGCTCTAACCAACTGAGCTAAGGGCCCGCAGGGGCGTGATTCTACCGGTTTTCTTGTATCCTTTCTTGAACTTAGCGGCGCCTCCATGCAGCGCTGCGAGGTGGCGGCTTTGCGCTTTTTGGGATCGGCATAGATCAGCACAGATCGGCATAGACGAACGAAGATCGGCATAGGCGATCGAAGAGCGGAATACTGAAAATCCGTGTGTCGGTGGTTCAATTCCGCCCTTGGCCACCACCGAATTCTTGTATCTTTTCTTGCACTTAGCAAAACATCAGGTCACTCTTCGGGGTGGCCTTTTTGCTTTTTGGGGATCGTAATTCAGGAAGTCCGTAGGTCGGTATAGGCTGGCGGCTTGGGCGATCAGGGAGCGGCATAGGCAGCGCAGGGGAGCAGGCTTGGACGCAGGCAGCGGTGTTACAGTTACCGTATGCCTAAAATTACTGAAGCCGAGTTGGACGAATACGACAAGAAACTCGGAGCGCGTATTCAAGCGCTCAGGATAAAAAACGGCCTGTCTGCCGGGGAACTTTCGAAGCGGGCAAACGTGAGCGCGATTTACCTTAGCCAGTATGAGCGAGGAACCCGAAGTCCATCCGTCGGTGCTTTCCATCGTATTTGCACAGCGTTGGGAGTGAAAATGTCGGATATGGTGAGGGGACTGGGCTGTTCCGAACAGGGCCATTGCGGATGTTAGAGCTTTTCGCTTTCTTTTAAATTCCGTATGAATTCTGTATGAACTACGAATGACCAAGCACTGCCGCGCCAACAGCTAACCCAGCAGCTCCAGCCGCTGCCATATGTCCCTTCTTCTTGGCTTCGTCCCCTGCGTTGATTACGTCATCAATACATCTCGCTGCGCGAGCAACGCGTTCGGCTTCTGGTACCCGACGCTCGAAGGTAATCATTAGGGTTTCCCGGTCTGAAATTAACAACAGACGTTGCATGACTTTTGTCATAAACACCATTCTCCACCCCTCAGAAGCCATCGCATTAATGTATGCCTGCAGTACGTTTGTCTCGATTCTTCCCTCGCCGAGCAGTAACGAACTGATTGCACCATCTGCCACATCAATAACCTTGTATTCATATTCCATGTCATATTCCATGATGCCTCCCTTCGTGTGAAGTCGTAGCAGGTAGCAAGAAACAAAATTTCAAATGGCATTGTGCGCGTGACCTGAGCAGTCTTCAAGGCATTAAAAGGTGTGGAAGCTCCATCATTCGCGGCATTACGGTGCAATCGACGGACACCGTGTTGCGCGCACACTCGACGCCTCGACACATGCGACAGTTTCCGCAGCCGAGCCTGAGAAAGAAGGTAAAGGCGGCGAAGGCGGCGTTTTCCAGATCGGCACCCCCTTCACCACCTTTACCGCCTTCTGCCGTGCCATTTGAGAAAACTGTCGCGCGTCTTTCTCGCGATGCGTGTTTCGCATTTGCACTGTTGTGAAATGTAGACATGCATCGGAAAATTGTTAGGTTTTTAAGCGCACGGTATTGACGCCTGCATCGTGGTGGCATACGATCAGACATCGATGAAATTCTTCGTCGATGCGAAGGCAGACAACATAGCGTGTCTGCGCATGAAGCCTTGTAGTGCCTAGAGGCTCCTGAGCCAACTTCTTCACCGGATTAGAACCGGTGGAACTTGATTCGGAGCTTTTTTATGACGCAAGGTCTTGATGCACAAACAACGGCGATTTCTCACATTGCCTCTAACAATGCAGGCGCGGATAGTCCCGCCAGCGAAAATCCAGACGGTACGCTGACGAGCAACGCGCCACCAGAAGTGCGTGGTGAATCTTCGTCACTGCAGTCACCACAGTCACCCCCTTCGCCACCTTCACCGGCTTCCACCGGCCGGGTCGCAGAAACTGTCGCTGTTGCTGATGCGTCAGGCACGAGCGGCGCGGCTGCGGCAATTTTCACGGCTGGAGGGGACGAAGGCGGCAAAGGCGGCGAAGGCGGCGAAGGCGGTGCGAGTGCTTTAACCGTTACCAACGCCGAGTTCGTCGCGGCTATTTTTCTGAAGTTGCCCGAGGGCGCTTTCGCAGCTGTTTGTTCAAAGCCCGGCGATCCCAGCGATGGCGGATGGCAGGCACATCGTGCGGATCAACTCGCCGACAAACTCACCGCTGCAAATAACAATTACATCAGCGGCGCGAGCTTTTATCCCGGTAACGATGGGTCATTCAAGGCGCGCAAGGATCGGTTCGCGGCATGCCATTTTCTGATGCTCGACGACCTGGGCACCAAGGTTCCATTTGAGCGGCTGGCGAATTTTGAACTGTCTTGGCTGATAGAGACCGGCCCCAACAATTTCCAAGGCGGGATAATTTTCGCCGAGCCTATTACTGACGGCGCGGTAGCCGTGCGTCTACTAAACGCGGTGATTTCAGCAGGGTTATGCGACGCGGGTGCAACTGGGCCACTGAGTCGCTGGGCGCGTCTCCCTGTCGGCATTAACGGCAAGCAAAAATATGCGGACAAGGCAGGTGCCCCGTTTTGCTGTCGGTTAATCGAATGGCGTCCCGAAAGGCGTTACACGCCGCAAGAAATTATTGCTGGTCTAAAGTTAGATCCGGCACCGGCAGGTAACCCTCAAGGCATAGACAATGATGCCGACGAAGTTTTCACGCCGAAGGCAGCGGAAAATCCAGTCGTGGCTGCACTAAAGGCGCGCGGTCTTTACAAAACGCCGCTCGGATCGGGTAAGCACGATGTGACTTGTCCGTGGGTCCATGAGCATACCGACCGGCTGGACACGGGTGCCGCGTACTTTGAACCCGACGATGTTTACCCGGTCGGTGGATTTTGCTGTCAGCATTCGCACCGCGACAAGTACCGCACCCGCGAGTTTCTGGATTTTCTGGGTGTTCCCAATGCAGAGGCTCGGCATATGCCGGTTATCCGTGTGGTCGCCGGTGACTTGCATCGCGTAGTGTCGGCAGCGGAAATGGAGTTGGCGGCACGCGGGAGGCACTATCAGGCTGGGGGCTTGATTGTCTCAGTCTCAACCGATCCCACCAGCGGCGACCCCGCCATCGTTCCGATCAGTGCATCGGCGCTTACCCGGGAATTGTCCATCACCGCAACATGGGAGAAATTCGATGGCCGTAGCCATGATTGGGTGCGCTGTGATCCACCGCAACGCCACACAGGCGTCCTGTTCGACGCTCAACATTATGCATACCTGCCCGCCTTGACGGGGCTAGCGCGACAGCCATTTTTTCGCGAAAGTGACGGCGCGATCGTCAGTCAGCCAGGGTATGACAAATCTTCCAAAAGATTCGGTGTTTTCGACCCGAAGCTGTTTCCCTTGGGAGAAACGACTGCCGAAGCGGCAAGGGCAGCACTGACTCTTATCAGGGCATTGCTGCGTGAATTTAGTTTTGTCGGCCCGACCGATGAAGCGGCGGCATTGTCGGCAATCTTCACCGCCGTGGTCAGGGTATCACTCGCAGTGGCCCCCGCCTTTCATGTGCGCGCCAGTGTTTTCGGGAGCGGCAAAAGTTATCTCTGCGAAGTTATTGCCGCCTTTACCGGCCCTGGACTATCCGAAAAGGTCAGCTATCCGACAACATCCGAGGAGGCGACCAAAGTAGTCCTGTCGCTGTTGCTTAAAAATCCAGCCTGCGTGGAGTTCGACGATATGGATTCGGATTGGCTGCCGCACGGTGTCATCAAGCGCATGCTCACAAGCGAGAAAGTCTCCGACCGGATTCTAGGCGTCAGCAAGACCGCGACTGTCAGTACGCGCACTCTATTTCTCGGCTCAGGTAACAATGTAGGACCGATACGCGACATGCTGCGACGGGTGGTGACAATCCACCTTGACCCTCGCGTTGAAACGCCGGCCACGCTCACTTATAGCGGCAACCCTGTCGCCACAGTTAGGGCACACCGTGGCCGCTATGTCATGGCGGTGATGACCATAATCGAAGCGTGGAGACGGGCGGGAAAGCCACGTACAGATTGCGAGAACATCGTCACCTACGACGGGGCATGGTCAGATTATTGCCGACATCCTTTGCTGTGGCTAGGGCTTCCGGATCCGGCAACGGCGCTGCTGGAACAAGTCAAGCACGATCCCGACGCTGATACTCTTAAGGGTTTGATGGCCGCCTGGACTGCTGTCTTCGGCTCGACGCCGACGACGGTTCGCAGGGCTGTTACCACGGCTATCGAGGGGCATAGCGATCTTCTCGATGCGATACGGGAATTTCCGGTCGAGGAACGTGGCGAGATTAATCGCTCGAAACTCGGCTGGCTATTGAAGAAAAACGCCAATCGCATAATCGGCGGCTTTGAATTTCAACAAGCCGTAGCAGATAGTCGAACAGCGTGGCGCGTTGTTGCGGTCAATCCACCACCGTCACCGTCTTCGCCGCCTTCTGTCGGCCCAAAGGTGAAAACTGTCCCGCGCGCACGATGAGGCGGTCTCCACTGTAGGGAAGATCACTTGGTCAAAAACAAAACAATAACAATAACAAGGAATAAGAAAATGACCGAAATAACTGAAGTGAATGATGTAACTGAAGCAACGCAAAAATACATTCTGCTGCACGGCCGGCATTGGGTCTCAAAAGCGCTATACGAAAGCGTTCAGCAACAGGTTCAGGCAGCCATACCGCATCTTGAACGCGACAGGCACTACACCCTAAGACAGATATGCGGCCAGGAGTATTGGGCGCTGCTATCAAAAGGTGAGCCCATCGCGGTAGGTATTGCGGTGTCCTACATGGTTGCGTGCGGCACGTTACCGCTGATCCGTGCGGGGACCAATCAGGAAAATGCCAGGTTGTACGTGCTGAGTTAACTCGCACTAATCGGCGGCTGTGATTTACAGCGGAGGGGGCCACGCGGTTCCCTCTTCCCCGCCCTAATCAAAATCAATTTCATATCTTGAACTTTATGGAGGAACCACAATGAGTACAATCGTTTTAAGTCAGCATGTAATCGACAATCTACTGCAGGCACCCGAAGGGAAAAGTCGTGCAGAACTGTGCGACACCCTGCTTAAAGGGCTTTATTTAGAAGTCCGCGCCACAAGCCCAGGCCAGGGCACGTACTACTTGCGCTACAAAGACGCCAACAGCAAGACGTGTCACCAGAAAATCGGCAGGACTACCGACATTAGCCTTGCCGATGCGCGTTCAATGGCTAAAGGGCTTAAGGCACAGATAACCTTGGGTACAGACCCACGCGGGGCGGAAAAGGCACGCAAGGAAGTATTGACCTTTGAGCGATTTTTCGAGGACCACTATCTGCCATACGTCAAGCCACGGAAACGCAGCTGGCAGCGCGACGATGAACTCTATACTTTGCGCATTAAAGATGTGTTCGGCAATAAACGCTTAAATCAGATTTCTGCGTATTTCACGTCATCGTGACCGGTGATTTCACCAAAGCGTGACCGACGTTTCACGGCATCGTGACCGCGATTTCACGCTGAGCGTGACCGATTTAGGGAATGTTGCATGGATAGTTAAAGGTAGTCTTGCCGCTTTTTTTGAAAGC
>CAMDDY010000117.1 GCA_945893125.1 Bordetella parapertussis | reverse complement strand
CGGCTGGGCCTGTCGGCGGCGAGGACGGGTGCGGCTACCGCCGCTTTTGAGTATGCTTTGAACTACGCCAAAACCCGCAAGCAGTTCGGCAAAACCATCGGCGGGTTTCAGGCGATCTCGCATAAACTCGCCGACATGAAAATGATGCTCGATATCTCGCGCACCATGGTCTATCGTTTCGCATGGCTGATGGATCAGGGCAAGGCCACGCGCCACGATGCTGCCGTGGTCAAACTACACACCGGCGAAACCTACAAGGCAGTCTCCGATATGGGGCTGCAAATTCTCGGCGGCTATGGTTACTGCATGGAATATCCGATGCAGCGTTTTTTTCGTGACTCGCGACTGGCAACGATAGGTGCGGGAACCTCGGAGATACAGCGCAATATCATCGCGCGCGGGTTGGGGCTTTAAGTGCTTTTTGACGCGGATTTACGCAGATGAACGCAGATAGACTACCCCCACCGTCGTTCCCGCGCAGGCGGGAACCCATAACACAGTGCCACTTGAGACGCCTTATGGATACCCGCCTGCGCGGGTATGACAGTTTGGGTTTTAATCTGCGTAAATCTGCGAAATCTGTGTCGAAAGTTTTTGACCTTCAAACATGACTCACCCACTATCAGGCGTACGCATCCTCGAACTCGGCCAGATCATCGCCGGCACCTACGGCAGCCAGGTGCTCACCGATCTCGGCGCGGAAGTCATCAAGATTGAAACGCCGGAGGGCGATCTCGGTCGCATCCCCTCGGTGGCGCCGTACAAGGGCATCAGCACGTTGTTTCTCACCTTCAACCGCAATAAAAAAAGCGTCGTCATCAATCTCAAGACGGATGAAGGCCGCGCGATTTTTTACGATTTGGTGAAAGTGTCGGATGTGGTGATTGATAATTTTCGCGCCGGTGTGCTGGAACGGCTGAAAGTGGAT
Source organism: Bordetella parapertussis (assembly GCA_945893125.1). GTDB lineage: Bacteria > Pseudomonadota > Gammaproteobacteria > Burkholderiales > SG8-41 > UBA5216. The sequence goes on along the minus strand of CAMDDY010000117.1, from coordinate 10,576 downwards.
TACCCGGTGTTATCGGCGATCAATCCAGGCATCATTCAATGTTCGGTGACGGGTTTCGGAAGTGAGGGTGCGTACAAGGATTTCCCCGCGCTCGATCTGGTGATTCAGTCGATCAGCGGTTATCTGTCGATCACCGGCGAGCCGGGGCGGCCACCGGCGCGGGTGGGCATTCCGCTGGCGGACTTAAGCGGCGGTATTTTTTCGTGCGAGGCGGTGTTGGCGGCGCTGTATCAGCGCGAACGCACGGGCAAGGGCTGCCGTGTGGAAACCTCGATGTTCGACGGCATGCTGAATCTGCTGAGTTATATGGCCACGCATTACCTGACTGCCGGCGAAGTGCCCACGCCACAGGGCACGGCGCACGAATTCACCGTGCCCTGGCAGGCGTTTGCCGCCAAGGACGGCTACCTGGTGATCGCCACGCGGCAGGAAAATTTCTGGAAAAAATTGTGCATCGTACTCGAACATCCGGAACTGGCCGACGATCCGCGCTTTGCCACCAATCCCCTGCGCCTTACGCATCGCGACATCATCGTGCCGCTGCTGGAAAACATTTTGCGTACCCGCACGGTGAAAGCGTGGCTCGCAAAACTCTACGCCGCCGACGTGCCGGCCGCGCCGGTGAACGATCTCGCGGGCGCGTTCGCCGAGCCGCCGGTGCGTGAACGTGAAATGATTGTCGAATACGATCATCCTCAAGTGGGGCGCGTGCGTATGCCCGGCAATCCGATCAAGTTTGAAGGCGCGGGCAAAACCATTTCCAATCCCGCGCCGCTGCTGGGGGAACATACCGACGCTGTGCTGGGTGATTTGCTGGCGTTGCCGGCAGCGCGTATTGCCGAATTGCGTCAATCAGGCGCAATTAAATAATCGTTTATAAACAACTAGTTAGGTGATATTCATGCGAGGCATGTACTGGGAAGAGTGGGACATCGGCGCGGAGTTTGAAAGCCCCGCGCGCACCGTCACTGAAGCGGATATCGTGACATTCGCGGGGCTTTCGGGGGATTACAATCCGCTGCACATCAACGAGGAATACTGCAAGACCACGCAGTTCGGCACGCGCATCGCGCACGGCCCGCTGGTGTATGCGATTGCCGCCGGTTTGATTTTTCAATTGCACCTCTACGACGATACACTGATTGCGTTTCTCGGATTCGACAGCTTAAAATTTACCAACCCGGTCAAGGCGGGCGACACCATCCACGCGAAATTGAAGGTGCTCGAAAAACGCGAGTCGTCACGCGCCGACCGCGGCATCATGAAACGCCAGTTGCAGGTGTTCAATCAGCGCGGCGAAATGGTGCAGGACGCGGTGCAGGCGTTCTTGCTCAAACGCAAGCCGGCCTGATATTACAGATCGACAACAAGGAGCAAGTCATCATGGCGCTAAACTGGTTGGCTGGACGGAAGATCGACCATCCGATGGCCGATATCAAAAAAGCGCGCGCCATGGTGGAAGGGCTGCCGCGTGGTGATTCGGTGCGCGCCCTGGAAGACGCGGCCTCGTGGCTCGGCTCCATTAATCGCGAGCCGGGTTTCAAGCTGGATTATCGACTTGAGCTGCTGGAATTGATTGACCGCGGCCTGAAAACGCATTGGCACGCGGTAGCACCCGAGTATCTGGATGCGCCGCGACTGCAAAAGCTCTATGAAAGCCGCTTGTGGCACGCATTTTTTGGTTATTGGCGCGGTCTTGGTGATGCGTACCTGCAATGCCTGCGGCAATTTCAGGCGGGCGGTGCGCCGGCAGCCATGGACAAGGAATTACCGCGTATCGTGGGCCGCGCGCTGCGCTCGATCACGGTGCAGATCAAATGGCGCTTGTTGCGTTATGAAGCCGTGGAAGAGCGCATTTGGGACAATCTGGGCAGCACCTATTTGTTCGCCGAGAGCCGCGGCATCGCGCGCATGCAGACGGCGGTTTATCCGGGCGCGCATGGCCAGTCGAGCGCACAGGAAGAAATGTTGAAGGCGCTGCTGTTTGCGGTGTCGTCTCCCGATGCGCTGACACCGGTCAAGCTGCAGATCGCCGAACGCGTGGTGGCGTATCTTGCGCGCCTGGGTAGCGTGGATGCGGTGCGTGCGGCGGGTTGCGGATTTTATTTTGATCTGGCGATGCATGTGCCGCCGGCACGCGTGACCCAAGGCGCCCGCGCGAGCAATACCGTGCGCTACTTCGGGCCCGGCGCGGGACGCAAGGCATTGATCGACATTGCGCAGACCATCAACAAGCAGGGCCGCGTGCCCGAAGACCTGAATCTCGGCGGAATTTTTGACCTCAAGACCGTGATGAACGTGGTCCTGCATATCGGCCGCTACTGGTCGGATGCGCCGCCGGAGCGCCGCGCGCCACGGCTGCAACTGGCGACCCGGTTAACCATCGTGCCGGGATTCAACGACGCCGTGGCATGGATCGATGCCGGATCCGACAATGATTCGCTGGAGTTCGTGACGCCCACGCAGTCCGAAAGCTGGGTGGTGGTCAATGCGAGTGACGGTGGTTACGGCGCCACCATTCCCACCGCCAAGGGGGATTGGGTCAAGGTCGGCGCGGTGATCGGCTTATGCGCCGAGGGACAAGCGGCGTCACGCGCGGGTGTGCTGCGGCGTACCCATCGCGACAAAAATGGCCAGCGGCGCGTCGGTATTGAAGTGTTGAGCAAGATCGCGGCGCCGGTGCGTTTTACGCTCGGTCAGGGTGATAAACCGGCCGTGTCCGCGGGCAATGCCAGCAATGCCTTGTTGTTGTCGAATAAGCCCGATGCCAATGGCCATATCAAGTTGTTGCTGCGCTCCGGCAGCTTCCAGGCTGGAAAGTCCGCTGCGTTGTTCGTGCGCGGCAAGCGTTATTTGCTCACGCCGGTATCTTCGCTTGAAGAGGGCGACGATTTTGATCTGGCGACTTTCAAAATCGCCAAATCCCTGTGATAAATTAATGCTGCGGTCAAGCGCTTATTCAAGCTGCGCGCCGGAATCCCTGGCGACTTTCGCCCATTTCACGGTTTCGGTTTTCACGAATGCCATCAATGCTTCGGGTGTGGACGAGGCGACATCCAGACCTTGTTGCGCGAGGCGGTTTTTCGTATCCGCGTTATTCAGCGCGTTCACGGTTTCTTTGTTAAGCCGCGCGAGGATGGGCCTGGGCGTTGCCGCCGGGGCGAACAACGCGTACCAGACGGTGACTTCGTAACCGGGAATGCCGCCTTCGGCGACGGTGGGCACATCGGGCAATTGCGGATTGCGGTTGGGGGTGGTGACGCCCAATGCGCGCACCCGTCCGGATTTGATGTGCGGCAGCAATCCCGCAAGACTCGAACACAAGGCCTGCAATTGTCCGCCGAGCACGTCGGCGAGCGCGGCGCCCGCGCCCTTGTACGGCACATGCACCATGTTGACGCCGGTCATGCCTTTTATCAGTTCCATCGACAAGTGCGGCGTACTACCGATGCCGGCCGAGCCATAGTTTATTTTTCCGGGATTGGCTTTGACGTGTGCGAGGAATTCTTTCAGGCTTTTCGCCGGCACGCTCGGATGAACCACCAGCGCATTGGGCGCCGTGCCGATCATCGAAATCGGCGCAAAGTCGCGCAAATGGTCATAGGGTAATTTTTTATACAGCGCGGGGTTGACCGCGTGCGAAGTGATCGAGCCGACCAGCAGGGTGTACCCGTCGGCATTCGCTTTTGCCACCAGTTCGACCCCCAGACTGCCACCGCCGCCGCCGCGATTGTCCACCACGATTTGCTGGCCGAGCAATTCGCCGAGCTTGTTGGTGACCAGGCGGCCCACGGTGTCGGTACCGCCGCCGGGGGACACCGGCACCACCGCGCGGATCGGGCGATTTGGGTACGCCTGTCCTGAGCCTGTCGAAGTGGGTTGCGCGGCAGCGGGCAGAACTGGAAGCAGAAGCGTGAAGAGCAAGAGTGCTGTTGTGTGCCGCATGAGTTTCTCCCGTGACTTTGGCGTGAATGTACGCCGTTCGAGCAAACAGGCTACCTCGGCGGGTTGCAACTGACAAGCAGCGCATCCGTGCATCCGTTGATTGCGCGAAGGGCGGGTAAAATTCGATGCACCTCATCCCCCTGCAAGGCATTCACCATGGCAAACAACGAAGATCAAATCAACCGCCTCAAGGCGCGATACGGCGCGCAGACCATCGACCACGTGCTGCGCATGCATCCCGAGGATTTTTCGCAGGTGATGTCATGGCGCGACGAACTGGATCCGCAATACACGCGGCTGAATCTGGAGTTTTCATACGCCGGATTGATGCAGCGCGGCGTGCTCGACGAGCGCACGCGGTTGCTGGTGGTGATCGCGCAATGCGCGGCGATGGCGGAGATGGAATACCTGGAGAGTTCAATACGCGCGGCGTTGAATGACACCGTGACGCCGCGCGACATTCTGGAAATTTTATTGCAGACCTCGGTGTATGTCGGCATGCCGAAAATCAATCGCGCGGCGCGGCTGTTGCACGGCATCGTGACGGAACTCGGACGCATGAACGAACTCACCGCCACGCAGCCGCCGATCGAGGGCCGCAATGCGGAACGCTCGCTGGAAGCCGAGCGTGGTACCTGGCGCGTGGCGGACGAACGTTTTCCCACGCGCGAGGCGATGCTGAAAAAATACGGCTGGCACGGCATCAGCGCGGGGCTGCGTTTGCAGCCGACGCATCACGCGGAGACGGTCACGCGTCTTGATCGCGTCGACCAGAATTTTCTGAAATTCTGGCTGGATTTTATTTATGCCGGCATCTACGTGCGCGGCGTGCTCGACGACAAGACGCGCCTGCTGTGCGTGGTGGGCGTGTGCATCGCGCTGGATGAAATGGCGCAGGGTGAAAACCATGTGCGCGCGGCGCTGCTGTTCGGCGCCACGGCGCGCGAGGTGCAGGAAGTGGCGGTGCAATCGACGCAATACTGGGGCATGCCGCGCTGCATGCGCGCGATGGTGACGCTGGAGCGCGCACTGAAAGAGCAGGGCCGTGAAGCGGAATTGACCGACACGCAGTTGCCGCTGCCGCTGTAGAGGGTGTTTAAAAAGTCGTTTTAAAACATAATGTTACGATCACATTCTTTCACTGCAAATTTCCACTGATACGGTCGATCTGCGCTAATTCATCCGGCGACAGTTCCCAATCCGCCGCTTTCACATTGGCTTCGAGTTGCTCGGGCCGCGTCGCGCCGGCGATGACGCAGGCCACCACCGGTTGCGCCGCCAGCCAACTGAAGGCGAGTTCCAGCAGCGTGCGACCGCGCTGTGTGCAGAACGCCTGAAGATTTTCAATGCGTGTCCAGTTGGCATCGGTCATGAACATTGCTTCATAACGTTTGCCCTTGGTGAGGCGCGCGCCTTCCGGCTTCGGTGCGTTGCGCTGGTATTTGCCGGTGAGAAAACCACTGGCCAGCGGATAGTAGGGTAGCAGCGATACGCCATGCGCTTGCATCGCGGGGATCAACTCGCGTTCAGGCTCGCGCGCGAGCAGGCTGTATTCGACTTCGCAGGTGGTGAGCGGCGCATAACCGTGCCGGCGCGCTGTCCATTGCATATCGACCAGCCGCCACGCCGCCACTGCGGAAATGCCGCCGTAACGAATCTTGCCCTGTTTGATCAGATCGTCGAAGGCACCCAGTGTTTCTTCCAGCGGCACCGTGGTGTCGAAGCGATGCAACTGGTAGATATCGATCCAGTCGGTCTTGAGCCGCTTGAGACTCGCCTCAACCGCCTGCACGATGTAACGGCGCGCCGCACCTTGCATCGTGCCGGAATCGTCCATCGCATTGCCGAATTTCGATGCCAGCACGATGTCCTTGCGCCGCGCGCCGAGAAACTGGCCGAGACAGGTTTCCGATCCGCCTTTGTGACCGTAGACATCGGCGGTGTCGAAAAACGTAATACCGAGATCGAGCGCCTTGTGGATCACCGCGCGCGACGCCTCGGTGTCGATGCGCAGACCGAAGTTGTTGCAGCCCAAGCCTACGGTGGTGACCTTGAGCGGGGTGGCGCCGAGTTGGCGTGGTTTCATCGTCTGCTCTCTGCTAAGTGTTGCCGCGCACGTAAGACAAATCCACGTGCTCGCGGTTGAGTTGATCAAGCCGGGTGCATCCCACCAGCGCCAGCACGCGGTCGATTTCGTCGCGATAAATCTGCAAGGCGCGCAGTGCGCCGGGTTCACCCGCGGCAGCCACGCCATGCAGCGGCGCGCGCCCGAGCATCACCGCGGTTGCGCCCAGCGCCAGTGCCTTGATCACATCTGCACCGCGGCGAAAGCCGCTATCGACAATCACGGTAATACGTTTGCCCACGGCATCCACCACCTTGGGCAGTGTGAGTATGGGCACGGGTGCGGCATCAAGCACGCGTCCGCCGTGATTGGAAATCACCACCGCGTCCGCGCCGCAATCGGCTGCCAGCATGGCATCCGCCGGATGCTGGATGCCTTTCACAATCAGCTTGTGCGGCCACAATTTGCGCAGCTCGCGCACATCATCCCAGGTGATATTCGGGCAGAAGTTCGACGAGCGTCCCATCGGCAGCGCGGTGATTTGCGTGGCCTCGGGGAAATTCTGATAACGCGGCGTGCCGGTGGTCAGCATATAACGCAGCCACACGCCCGCAAGCCAGCGGGGATGGCTTAACACATCGAACGTGTTGCGCGCAGTGAATTTAAACGGAATGGTCATGCCGTTTTTCAGGTTGTATTCGCGCCCCGGTGCCACCGGCGTGTCCACCGTAAACACCAGCGCCTCGAAGCCGGCCTCCTTGGCACGAGCGATCACCCGATGCGACTGCTTGCGATCCGGCCACATATAAAACTGAAACCACAGCGTGCTGCCGGGGCCGCCGGCTTCCGCCGCGACGCGTTCCAGCTTGGTCATCGAGCCCAGCGCCAGCGTAAACGGCACGCCCTGCGCCCTGGCCGCGCGCGCGATGGCGATTTCACCCTCGTGCCAGGCGAGTCCGGCCGAACCGGTGGGCGCGACTATCACCGGCATTTTTTGTGGCTTGCCGAACAGCGTGATTTCCTGATTTCGCACCGACACATCGTTCAGCACACGCGGTTTTAACTTGATGCTGGCCAAAACCGCGCGGTTGTCGTGCATGGCGATTTCATCGTCGTTGCCGCGATCCATGAATTCAAACAAGCCTTTCGGCAGACGGCGGCGCGCGGCCTCGCGTAGATCAGCGGTGTCGTAAAAGCCCAGCGTGGGATCGGTCATGTTTGCTTGTAATCAGTGTTGCGGAATTTTGAGCATCGCGCGCGCTTCGTCCGTGCCGGCAACCTCGCGTCCGAGTTGTTTGGACACACTGGCGATACGCGCCACGTGATCCACGTTGTCGCCGAGATTGCCGGGCGCAAGATACGGCTCGTCTTCCGTGCCCACGCGCACGTGTCCGCCCATCAGCACCGACATCGTGGTGAGCTGTAAATGCGTGGCGCCGGTAACGCTGGTCATGTAATACGAGCCTTGCGGCAAGTGTTTGATTCTATGCATGAATTCTTCGGTCGTCGGCGGCGACCAACTGCCGCCCGGACGGCCGAAAAAAATCGTCATCATGAACGGCGGTTCGATCAAGCCTTTTTGCGCGAGGTCGTCGATCATCCAGCAATCGCCCAGCGCGCAGACATCAAACTCCGGCTTCACGCCGTGCTCGCGGCACATGCGCATCAGCTCGGCGAGTTCCTCGCGCGGGTGCAGCATCATCAGATCGCGCCCGACAAACGACAGGTTATGCGCACCCACCGCCACCGAAATCATCTCCGGTTTGTTTTTAATCACCGCGCGGCGCTGCTCGACGGTCTGCGTCGAGATGCCGTACTGAATCAGGATGCCGCAGGCGTCGCGGATGGCCTTGGTGTGCGATTCCCACGCCTTGAAGTCGCCGGGCGGCGCGTGGATGTGCGCGATGGCCGCGCCCGCGCGCCACGCGGGGGCGATGGACGCCGCCAGTACGTTGGAGTCATGAAAGCGCGGCTGCCATTCCGGGTACATCGAGCAGTCGGTGGCGCAATTGGTGATGATGAGTTTTTCCATGGCTAACGCTCAGGTTATCGATGCGGCGATTTTTTCCGCGATCATGATGGTCGGAATATTGGTATTGGCGGAAGTGATGAAAGGCATGATAGAGGCGTCGGCGACACGCAGTCCATCGATGCCATGAACACGGCCTTGCGCATCCACCACGGCGCCGGCATCACCTGCGGCGCCCATGCGGCAAGTGCCCGCGGGATGAAACACGCCGGTTGCGTTGTCCAGCATATGCGCTTTGAGCCGCGCGGGATCGGCCAGCAGATCGCGCAGCACAATGTTTTTTCCGGCGGCGGTCAGCAGAATCCGATCCGCCAGCGCCGGCATGAGCTCGAATGCTTTCGCGATCAACGATGTCTTGATGGCGTTGGCGCGATTCAATTCGTTGAGCTCGCGGATGCGATTGCCGAAGGGCACCGGGAAGGGCGCGCCGCAGGCGGCGGTGGTGCCGCACGCGATGGCGAGTTCCGCCGCGCGGATAAACGCGCTGCTCATGCGCGCGAGATCAAGCTCGTGCGAGAGAAAATTGAATTCAATGCGCGGATAGTCTTTGGCATCGGGCGAAGCCAGCGTCACCGCGCCGCGCGACAGCGGCTGCAATAGCGCTGGCGCTATATTGGCAAGCTGCATGCCGAGTGCGTTCCACGAGGATTTGCTTTGCACATTGATGTACAGGTCGCTGGCGGCACAGCCGTCGAGGCCGGATGAAAAACGCAGGCTCACGGCGGCGGTGGTGCGCAACGTTACCGGCTGGCGCGCGCTTTTGCGCAGGTGCATGCCGATGAAAGCCACCGGATGATTTTGCAGATTGGCGCCGACGCCGGAGCGATCCACAATAACGGTGATGCCGTGCTCGCGCAGGTGCGCCGCCGGGCCGATGCCGGAACGCATCAGCAGCGTGGGCGAAAAAATAGCGCCAGCGGCAAGGATGACTTCGTGCGCCAGAAAATCGACCGACTGGCCGTCGATCTGCGCGCGCACACCCGTGGCACGCTGGCCGTCAAAGAGAATGCGCGTGACGGTCGCTGATGGCGTAAGGGTGAGGTTCTTGCGCCGCCGCACCCCCGCCGTCAGGTAGCACAACCCGCTGGACCCGCGCCGCTCGGGTGTGTTGCTCATCGGCACCGCGCCGCAGCCATCGCGGAAATCCGTATTCATGTCGGCGATAAACGGCAGGCCCTGCGCCGCGCCGTACTGTTCGACCGCGCGAGCCAGCGGCGGCCACGCGTCGCGCGGCAGACGGCGTATCGGCAGGGGACCGTCCTTGCCATGGTCATCACCGCTGAAATCGCTATCCGTCTCCAGCTTGTTGAAGTACGGCAACACCTCGTTCCAGCCCCAACCGGTGGCACCCGCGTCGCGCCAGCGTTCGTAATCGCCAGCGACACCACGCAGCGCCACCATGCCCATCACCGAGCCGCCGCCGCCCATCACACGTGCTTGTGGAAAATGTGCGTTATGCCCGTGACGCCAGTTGGCCTTAAGCCCCGGCCACAGATAGCGCTTGTTGTAATACGAGGTGGGATACACGTCGGTAATATCGTCAGGCTCCGCATCCGGCGGCGTATCGATGCCGGCTTCCAGCAGCAGCACGCGGCACGAGGCGCGTTCGCTCAGGCGGCTGGCGAGCACGCAACCGGCCGCGCCGCCGCCAGCGATGATGATGTCGAACGAGGGTGGCATCAGTGTGCTTGCGCGAAGTTCAACGCGCTCCGTAAAATGCGTGACGTGTTCGTGGCGACGAATCGCGGAGAAATTCTCATGACCGTATTTCGGACTGTTTCGATTGTTCTGTTACCAATCTGCCTGAATTGGCTGATTCCTGCAATCAGTCACGCGCAGGCGTATCCGCTAAAGCCGATACGCTACATCCTGCCGAGCACCGGCGGAACCGAGATTATCGGTCGCCTGGTGGCGCAGGGCCTCACGCAGACGCTGGGCATGCAGGTGTATGTGGATGTGCGCCCGGGTGCTGCCACCAACCTCGCCGCTGAAATTGCCGCGCGCACGCCGCCCGACGGCTACACCGTGTTGCAGGCGACGCAATCACATACCGCCAATGTCAGCCTGTTTCGCAAACTCAGTTACGACTTGCTGCGCGATTTTTCCGCCGTGACCAAGATGGACATCTCGCCGATGATCGTGGTGGTGCATCCGTCGTTCCCGGCGAAATCGATGCGCGAGCTGGTGAAGATCGCCAAGGCGCGGCCGGGCGAAATCAATTACGGCTCCGCCGGTACCGGTACCTCGACGTACCTGGCGGCGGAATTATTCAAGCTGACCGCGGGCGTTGATTTCACCGAGGTGTCGTATCGCGGCGGCGCGCCGGCGCAGACGGCGGTGGTGGCGGGCGAAGTATCGGTGTATTTCGCGCCTATCGCCACCGGTTTGCCGCTGGTGAACGACAAGCGGCTGCGTTTGCTTGGTGTATCGACAGCCAAGCGCTTACCGACGCTGCCCGACACGCCCACGGTGGCGGAGCAGGGTTATCCGGATTACGAAGCGAGCACTTGGCATGGTCTGGTGGTGCCCGCGAAAAC
>CAMDDY010000116.1 GCA_945893125.1 Bordetella parapertussis | reverse complement strand
AACTAATCGCGACCGCCTTGCGAACGTGGAAGCACTCGACGACATCGTCGGCGCATGGGTGCTGGAGCGCACACAAGCCGATTGCATCGCCCAATTGGTAAAGGCGGAAGTCGCCGTCGCGCCGGTGGCTGATTTCAAAGACCTGGCCGAAGACCCGCAACTGGTCGCGCGCGAGGTGCTCACCACGATCGATGATCCCGAGCTTGGGGTCCTGCGCATGCCGCGCGTGCTGCCGAGGTTGTCGGATACGCCGGGACGCATCGAATATGCGGGCCTGCCGATGGGCAGCCACAACGATGAGATATATCGCGAGCGGCTGGGGTTGACGGATGCTGAATTGCAGGCGCTGAAGGCCGAGGGGATTATCTGATCGCGCGGCGTACGATAACGCAAGGCGAAGACACCCCCAAACGGCTTTGAACACCGTTTTCGCAGTTTTCCCTATGAGGGGCTGCTACTTACTGGACGTTATTGGATGTCTTGAAATGCGGGTCTGGTGCCGGGAGCCGGAATCGAACCGGCACGCTGTTGCCAGCGCGGGATTTTGAGTCCCGTGCGTCTACCAATTCCGCCATCCCGGCAGGGGAAGCCAATTGGAACATCTGGAGGCCGCGATTATAGCGCCGTAAATGCCATTACGCGATATCAACATTTCACGCCGCGTATAATCCGCGCGATGTTTCTGCAAGACTTTGATTTTGAGTTGCCGCCAGCGCTGATTGCACAGTCGCCGCCCGCAGAGCGCGGCGCCGGTCGTTTGCTCATGCTGGACGGGGGCACGGGCACGCTTTCCGATGGCTATTTCCGCCACCTTGCCGACAACGTCGCGCCCGGCGATGTGCTGGTGTTCAACGACACCCGCGTGATCAAAGCGCGGCTTGTCGGCGCTAAAGACAGCGGTGGAAAAGTCGAAGTGCTGGTCGAGCGCGTGCTGGCGGGTGACCGGGCGCTGGCGCAGGTGCGCGCGAGCAAATCGCCGCGGGCCGGCAGCCGCTTGCTGCTGGCGGGCGATGTGATCGCAACCGTGCTCGGCCGGCAGGGCGAATTCTTTGAGCTGCGGTTCAAAGACTGCAATGATATTTTCGCCTTGCTCGAACGCCACGGGGCGGTGCCGCTGCCGCCGTACATCTCGCATGCCGCCGATGCCGTGGACGAAGCGCGTTACCAGACCGTTTACGCGCGCGCGCCGGGTGCGGTGGCTGCGCCCACGGCGGGGTTGCATTTTGATGCGGCGATGCTCGACGCGCTGAAACAACGGGGGGCGGCCATCGCGCATGTCACGCTGCATGTCGGTGCGGGCACGTTTCAGCCGGTGCGTGTGACGGATTTGCGTGAGCACCGCATGCACAGCGAATGGTATGACGTGCCGCAGGCGACAGTGGACGCGATACAGGCGGCACGCGCCCGTGGCTCAAGGGTCATGGCGGTGGGCACTACCTCGTTGCGCGCGCTGGAATCGGCTTGCGTCGATGGCGAACTGAAGTCAGGCGCCGGCGACACGCGGCTGTTCATCACGCCGGGCTATGAATTCAAGGTGGTGGACCGCCTGCTCACGAATTTTCATCTGCCGAAATCAACGCTGCTGATGCTGGTGTCGGCATTCGCGGGGATGGATAATGTGCGCGAGGCTTACCGCCACGCAGTTGCCGAACAGTATCGATTTTTCAGCTATGGTGATGCGATGCTGATCGAGAGACAAATCCAGTCACACGTGCCCCGCGCTTTGCAGTGAAACAGGCTCCATGGAATTCAAACTCTCCCACACAGACGGGCGCGCGCGGCGCGGCGTGTTGCGCACCGCGCACGGCGACATAGACACACCGGCATTCATGCCGGTGGGCACCTATGGCACGGTGAAGGCGATGAAGCCCGCCGAGTTGCGCGAAATCGGCGCGCAGATCGTGCTCGGCAATACCTTTCACCTGTGGTTGCGTCCTGGGCTGGAGGTGATTGCGGCGCACGGCGGGCTGCACCGCTTCATGGGCTGGGACGGGCCGATCCTCACCGATTCGGGCGGCTTTCAGGTGTTCAGCCTCGGCGCGCTGCGCAAAATTACCGAGGAAGGTGTCAAGTTTCAGTCGCCGGTGAATGGAGATGCGTGTTTTCTGTCGACCGAGGAATCGATGCGTATTCAGCGCGTGCTCAATTCGGATATCGTGATGGTGTTCGATGAATGCACGCCGCACCCGGCTACGGAGAGTGAAGCGCGCGCGTCAATGGAATTGTCACTGCGCTGGGCCGCGCGCTCGAAAAATTCACACGAAGGCAACGCCAATGCGCTGTTCGGCATCGTGCAGGGCGGCATGTTCGAGCACCTGCGCGATGCGTCGCTGGCGGGGCTGCAAGGCATCGGCTTCGACGGTTACGCCATCGGCGGATTGTCGGTGGGCGAACCCAAGCAAGACATGCTGCGTATCCTGAATCACACCGCGCCGCGCCTGCCTGCTGATAAACCGCGTTATCTGATGGGTGTCGGCACCCCCGCGGATATTGTGAATGCGGTAATGGCGGGCATCGATATGTTCGATTGCGTGCTGCCCACGCGTAATGCGCGTAACGGCTGGCTTTATACCAGCGAGGGCGTGATCAAGCTGCGCAATGCGCAATACCGCAATGATCTCAAGCCGCTGGATCCGCACTGCGCGTGTTACACCTGCACGCATTTCACGCGCGCCTATCTGCACCATCTGCAAAAAATCAATGAAATCCTCGGTGCGCAGTTAAATACGCTGCATAACCTGCATTTTTATCAACAGCTCATGCGCGGGCTGCGCGCGGCGATTGCCGCCGGGACGCTGGCCACGTTCGCCGGGGTTTTTAGTCAGAATGGCGAGTCGGGGAGTGAGGAAATAGGTTAAAATACAAAGGTTTTCGTGCGCCGGGCTTGAATTGTCGGGCGGGCGTCACCAGCTAACCAAAACAGGTTTTTCCGGGAGAGTGTCAGCAATGTTTATCAGTCAGGCGTGGGCCCAAAGCGGCGGCGCGGCATCATCGCAAGGCGGCGGCATCGAAAGCATGCTGCTCATCGTATTGATGTTCGGCGTGCTGTATTTCATGATGATCCGTCCGCAAATGAAGCGCGCCAAGGAACACAAGGCGATGATCGAGGCGCTGCAAAAGGGTGATGAAGTCATCAGCGGCGGCGGCATCCTGGGCCGCGTCACCAAGATTAACGAAAGCTACGCCACGCTTGAAGTGGCGCAGGGTGTTGAGATGGTGTTGCAGCGCTCGGCAATACAAGTCGTGCTGCCCAAGGGCACGATCAAAAACATTTAGTGAGGTGTAAGGCGTAAGGAGCGAGGCGCGGTATCGTGCCATCCCCGCGCGCCGCGCCTCACGCCTCACCTCCTCACGCCTCACGAAAAAATGAACCGCTACCCGCTCTGGAAATACATTCTGATTCTCGTCGTACTTGCGGCCGGGTTCCTGTATACCGTGCCGAATTTTTATGGCGAATCGCCGGCCGTGCAGATTTCGCCGTTGAAGCCCACGACGAAAATCGATACCGCGATGCTGGGGCGTGTCGAGGAAATCCTCGCCAAGGGCGGCTTCAAACCCGAAGGCCTGCTGCAGGATCCCTCCAGCGTCAAGGCGCGGTTCGGCAATACCGACACGCAATTAAAAGCGAAGGAATTGCTGCAAGCGCAACTGGGCGAAGACTACGTGGTGGCGTTCAACCTGTTGTCACGCAGCCCGGATTGGCTCACCTCGATCGGCGCGCTGCCGATGTATCTGGGGCTCGATTTGCGCGGCGGCGTGCATTTTCTGTTGCAGGTGGACATGAAGGCCGCGCTCAACAAGAAAATCGACACCACGGTTAACGACATACGCACCAGCCTGCGCGACAAACGCATTCAGTATGCCGGCGTGTCGCGCGACAAGGATTCCGTCATCGTGCGCTTTCGCGACAAGGCGGCGCGCGACAAGGGTGTCGCCGAGATCGAAAAAAACATGGCGGATCTCGAACTGAAATCAGAGGAAGACGGCGGCGAGTTCAAGGTCACTGGCAAGCTCAAGGAAGAGGCGCTCAAGCGCACGCAGGAAGGCGCGTTACAGCAAAACATACTCACGCTGCGTAACCGCGTGAACGAGCTGGGCGTGGCCGAGCCGATAATTCAGCAGCAGGGCGCCGACCGCGTGGTGGTGCAATTGCCCGGCGTACAGGACACCACGCGCGCGAAGGATATTCTGGGCCGCACGGCCACGCTTGAAATCCGCATGGTTGAAGCGCATGCCGGTGACCCGTCGTCGCGCAACTATGATCCGCAAAAAATCGAGCAGGCGGTCAAAGGCTCGGTGCCGTTCGGTATGGAGTTGCACTACGTGCAGCGTGACGGCGGCAAGGAGGCCTTGCTGCTCGGCAAGCAAGTAGTGCTGACGGGCGAGCGGCTGACCGACTCCGCGCCGGGATTTGATTCCACGGATAACCGGCCCATTGTCAGCATCACGGTGGATGGTCCGGGCGCGCGCATCATCACGCAAGTGACGCGTGAATCGGTCAAGCGCCGTATGGCGATATTATTATTTGATCGCGGCAAGGCCGAGGTGTTGACGGCGCCGGTGATCCAGTCCGAACTTGGCGCGCGGTTTCAGATTACCGGTTTCAAGACCACCAACGAGACCAAGGATTTGTCGTTGCTGCTGCGCGCCGGCGCGCTGGCGGCGCCGATGGAAATAATTGAAGAGCGCACCGTCGGGCCGTCGCTCGGCGCCGAAAACATCAAGATCGGTTTTCAGTCGATGTGGTACGGCTTTGCAGCCATCGCGGTGTTCATGATCATTTACTACATGTTGTTCGGCACCATTTCTATTATCGCTCTTGCGTGTAATCTATTGTTTTTAATAGCATTATTGTCCATGCTGCAAGCGACGCTGACGCTGCCAGGCATTGCCGCGATTGCACTGGCGCTGGGCATGGCGATTGACGCCAACGTGCTGATCAACGAGCGCATACGCGAAGAATTGCGCGGCGGCAACACGCCGCAGGCGGCGATCTACGCCGGTTATGACCGCGCGTGGGGCACGATTCTGGATTCGAACGTCACCACGCTGATCGCCGGCCTCGCGTTGTTTGCCTTCGGCACTGGGCCGGTCAAGGGCTTCGCCGTGGTGCATTGCCTGGGCATATTGACGTCGATGTTTAGCGCGGTGATGCTGTCGCGAGCGCTGGTGAATCTGTGGTACGGCACGCGGCGCAAACTGGACAGCGTGTCCATCGGTCAGGTGTGGAAGCCTGACGACAAAGACGACAAGGATAAAAAGTAAGGTTCATTGATGACGAACGCCGCACACCTCACGCCTTACGCCTCACGGATATAAACATGGAATTTTTCAGAATCAAAAAAGACATTCCGTTCATGCGCCACGCGCTGATCTTCAACGTAATCTCGCTGATTACGTTTGTGATCGCGGTGGTGGCGTTGTCCACCAAGGGCTTGCACCTGGGGGTGGACTTCACCGGCGGCACGGTGATGGAGGTGAGCTACAGCCAGCCCGCCGATCTTAACAAGATACGGGCATCGATGGAGAAACTCGGTTTCACCGAAGCCAGCGTGCAGAATTTCGGTTCCAGCCGCGATGTGCTGATACGCCTGCCGGTGAAGCAGGGCGTGACCAGCGCAAAGTTGTCGGAACAGGTATTGTCGGAATTGAAGCAGATTGACGGCAGCGTCAACCTGAAACGCACCGAATTCGTCGGCCCGCAAGTCGGCAAGGAGTTGCTCGAAAACGGCGCGATGGCGCTGCTGTTCGTGTCGCTCGGCATTGTGGGGTATCTGGCGCTGCGCTTCGAATGGAAATTCGGTGTCTCGGCCATCATTGCCAACCTGCACGACGTGGTGATTATTCTCGGCTTCTTCTCGATATTTCAGTGGGAGTTTTCACTGCCGGTACTGGCGGCGGTGCTGGCGATTCTCGGTTATTCAGTCAACGAATCGGTGGTGGTGATGGACCGGGTGCGCGAGAATTTCCGCAACCGCAAGTTCCGCACCACACCCGTGCCGCAGGTAATCGACAACGCGATTACCGCCACCATGTCGCGCACCATCATCACCCACGGCAGCACGCAGTTGATGGTGTGTTCGATGCTGATCTTCGGTGGCGAAACGCTGCATTATTTCGCGCTGGCGCTGACCATCGGTATCTGCTTCGGCATTTATTCCTCGGTGCTGGTCGGCAGTCCGCTGCTGATGTGGCTGGGGTTGCGTCGCGAAGACCTTGCGCGCGCCGAGAAAAAACCGACCGAAGAAGCAGTCTAGCGTCTCGCGGCAGTCTCTCGTGGAATTTCTCGCTGCGTTCATCGATATTGTTCTGCACCTTGATAAACATTTGCAGGTGCTGATCCAGAATTACGGCGTGTGGATATACGCGATCCTGTTCCTGATTATTTTCTGCGAGACCGGGTTGGTGGTGATGCCGTTTTTGCCGGGGGATTCGCTATTGTTTGTCGCGGGCGCGCTGGCCGCCACCGGCAACATGTACGTGCATACCTTGTTCCTGCTGCTGGTCGCGGCTTCGTTCATGGGCGACAACACCAATTACTGGATCGGGCGGTACTTCGGGCCGCGCGTGTTTTCGCGTGAAGGATCGCTGTTGCTTAACCCAAAACACCTCGAACGCACGCAGGGGTTTTACGACCGGCACGGCGGCAAAACCGTGGTGATTGCGCGCTTCCTGCCCATCGTGCGTACCTTCGCGCCGTTTGTCGCCGGCATCGGGCGCATGGTGTACCCGCGCTTTATGATGTACGCGTTCGGCGGCGCGGTGTTGTGGATCGGCTCGCTGGTGTATGCGGGCTACTACTTCGGTAATATTCCGTGGGTGAAGCAGAATCTGTCTCTGGTGATTATCGGCATCATCGTGCTGTCGATTTTGCCGGGGATTATAGAGTTTGTGCGGCACAAACTGGCGAAGCAGCGTCTAAAGAAAATTAGTTAAGTGCCCCGGCAAGTTTTCGGCGATAGTCGCCGACGAGCGCGTGATCGCTGCCTAATACGCTGAACAATTGGAGCATGGTTTTACGCGCGGCGTCGTCCTTGAACTTGCGGTCCCGGCGCACGATCTCGAGCAATTGTTCCAATGCGCTGTCGTGGCGTTCACGGGCGACATGCAGATGCGCGAGTTGCAGGCGCGCATCGAGATCGCCGGGATTATCCGCGACGCGCCGGGCGAGCGCCGTCTCATCGGCTGCACCGGCCGAGCCGGCGACGCGGGCCACGCTGAGCGCCAGATCAATCCGCACTTGCAGCGCCTTCACCCGATCGTCCATTTTTGTGAGTTCCGAAAGCGACGCCAGCAAACGCGCGGCTTCGTCGTAACGATTCACGGTGACGAGCAGTTGCGCGCTGTCGATACGCACCGCTTCATTGGCGGGATCAAGCTGCGCTGCATGTTCGAGCATGCGCAGCGCGCGTTCCGCATCGTTGATCTCGGCATATTCGCGCAGGGTTTCGACGCGAAGTTTTTCCGCCGGCGACGGCAGCAGCCGGTTGAGGAATGCACGCACCTGCGGCTCCGGCAGCGCGCCGGAGAATTCATCCACCAGTTCGCCGTTGACGAACGCCTTGACGTTGGGAATGCCGCGCACGCCGTAGCGCTGCGCGAGCGGCTGATTTTCGTCGGAGTTTATTTTCGCGAGCTTGAACTTGCCGTCGTATTCCGTGGCAAGTTTTTCCAGCACCGGTTTTAACGCCCGGCACGGCCCGAACCACTCGGCCCAGAAATCGACGATGACCGGAACGGTTTTCGAGGTTTCGAGCACCGCCTGCTCGAAGTCGGCGGCGCTCACATCCACGCTAAACGCCGACATCAGATTTTCTTCGCGAGTTCAGCCGCTTTGCCGATGTAATTCGCCGGGGTCAGTGACAGCAGACGTTTTTTCTCGGCGTCCGGTATGCCGGTGAGACCGTTGATGAACGCCGCCAGTGTGTCGCGGTTGATGCCGGCCTTGCCGCGCGTGAGTTCCTTCAGTTGTTCATACGCGCCGCTGACGTTGTAGCGGCGCATCACCGTTTGTATCGGTTCGGCCAGTACTTCCCAGTTGGCGTCGAGGTCTTCGGCGAGGCGCGCCGGGTTGGCTTCCAGTTTGTTCAGCCCCTTGAGGCACGAGTCGTAGGCGAGCAGCGTGTAGCCCAGCGCCACACCCATGTTGCGCAACACGGTGGAGTCGGTGAGATCGCGCTGCCAGCGCGAGACCGGCAGCTTTTCGCTCAAGTGCCGCAGCACCGCATTGGCGAGGCCGAGATTGCCTTCGGCATTTTCAAAATCGATGGGATTGACCTTGTGCGGCATGGTCGATGAGCCGATTTCGCCCGCCTTGGTTTTTTGCTTGAAGTAACCGAGCGAGATGTAGCCCCAGATGTCGCGATTCAGATCGATGAGGATCGTGTTGACCCGCGCAAACGCATCGAACAGTTCGGCCATCGCATCGTGCGGTTCAATCTGGATGGTGTACGGATTGAACGTGAGACCCAGGTGTTCAACAAAGTGGCGCGCGAAAATTTCCCATTGCATATCCGGGTAGGCCACGATATGCGCGTTGTAGTTACCAACAGCGCCGTTGATCTTGCCCAGCAATGACACGGCCGCGATGTTGTCGCGCGCGCGCCGCAGCCGGTGCACCACGTTGGCGAGTTCCTTGCCCAGCGTGGTCGGCGACGCGGGCTGGCCGTGCGTGTGCGCGAGCATGGACAGGGTCGCAAGATCGTGCGCTTGCTTTGTCAACCGCGCGATGATGCTGTCAAGTGCCGGCAGCATCACGGTATCGCGCGCACCTTTTAGCATCAGCGCATGACACAAATTGTTGATGTCTTCGGAGGTGCAGGCGAAGTGGATGAACTCGGCGACTTTTACGATTTCGGCGTTGCCGGTGAGTTTTTCCTTGAGAAAATACTCAACGGCTTTCACATCGTGATTGGTGGTGGCCTCGATGGCCTTGACGCGTTCGCCATCGGTCTCGGAGAAATTGGTCACCAGCGCGTCGAGCGTGGCGATGGTGGCGGCGGAAAACGGCGGCACTTCGGCCAGCGTCGGTTCGGCGGCCAGCGCTTTCAGCCACTCGATTTCAACCTGCACGCGATAGCGGATCAACGCCCATTCGCTAAACAGCGCGCGCAGCGGCGCGACTTTGGATTGATAACGTCCGTCGAGCGGCGACAGGGCGGTGAGCGGCGTTAAGGGTAAGGCGGGAAGATTGGTCATGGATATCTTGTAGAATTGACGCGTACTTTAACATACGCTCCGACACACCGAATATATCCAGGGACACCCATGACTACCGCCAGCCAGACACTTGCCGGTTACGCCACCGGCCTCAAATATGAACAAATCCCAACCGAGGTCGTCGAACGCGCCAAGGATTGCCTGATCGACACCGTGGCCGCCTGCGTGCTGGGTGCGCAGATGCCGTGGACGCAAACCGTGATCGAATACGCCAAGCGTAACAGCGCGCCGGGCGAATCGAACGTGCTCGGCACGCCGATCAAGGTGCGCGCGCCGTTTGCGTGTCTGTGCAATGGCGCAGCGGCGCACGCGTTCGAGCTGGACGCTTTGTGCGAGCCGAGCGTGGGTATGCATCCGAGTGCTGCGCTGGGTGTTCCGGGGTTGGCGGTGGCGCAGGGGCGCAAGAAGTCCGGCCGCGACTTGATCGAAGCATTTGTTGCGGGTTTTGAAGTTTTGTATCGCATCGGACAGGCGACGCACCACTCGCCGGAAAAACTCGGCTTTCACGCACCGGGCGTGATGGGCGTTTATGGCGTGTCGTGCGTGGTGGCGAAACTGTTTAACGAAAGCGCGGAGCAGATGGCCCACGCGTTCGGCATCGCGGGTTCGATGAGTTCGGGATTGATGGAGTTCTCAAAGAGCGGCGGGCTGGTCAAGCGCCTGCATCTGGGGCGCGCGGCAGAGGGCGGATTTCTCGCGGCAGCGCTGGCGCGCGATGGCTACACCGGGCCTGCCGAAGTGCTCGAAGGCAAATACGGTTCGTTGAATACCTTCTGCCGCGATGCAGAGCCGGCGCGCATGAACAAAGACCTCGGCGTGGTGTGGCACACGATGAAAACCAAGTTCAAGCGTTTTGCCTGCCACGCCAACGCGCAGGTGCCGGTGTCGCTGGTAATCGATTTAAAGGCCAAGCACGGCATTACCGGCGACGATGTGGCGCGCATCGCGCTGGCGGTCAACGAAAAAAGCTTGAGCCATCACAATATTCCGGAGCCGGCGGATTTGGCGATGGCGCAATACAGCGTGCCGTTCAGCACGGCGCTGGCGCTGTTCTTCGATCCTACCGATCCGTGGGTGTTCTGCGACAAAAATGTGAATGATCCACGCATCCGCGCGTTGTCGAAATCCGCCACGCTGGAACCGATGCCGTCCGCCACCAGTCAAGTAGGCATGGCGACGCGCGTTACGTTGCATCTGAAAAACGGCAAGACCGTGAGCCTCGAAGGCGACAATTTTAAAGGCACGCCGTCGATGCCGCTGTCGCGCGGCGAATTGCTGGAGAAATTTTTGAAGCTCACTGCGCATCGAGCGCGGCCGAAAGCCGAGCGCCTGTTTTCGCAACTGGCGGACGCGGAGAACATCAAGGATATGAGTGCGCTGGATTTTGCGTTGTAATGGCGATGCCGGGGCGCATGAAGATTGCCGTATGCGTACCGGTACGGTTGTGGTTATCGATGGGTGCGATGTTTCCCATGCCGGTGGTGGCGGCAGATACGTATCCGCTAAAACCCGTGCGCATCATCGCGGCCTTTCCGCCGGGCGGTTTCGTCGATCTTGGGGCGCGTGTTCTGTCGGCGCCGCTGGGCGCCGCGCTGGGGCAGCAGGTGATTGTCGATAACCGTGGCGGCGCAGGTGGCATTGTGGGTACTGAGCTTGCGGCGCGTGCCGTGCCGGACGGTTATACGCTGGTTGTCGGCAGTGTCGGCACGCATGCGGTGAATCAGGCGTTGTATCGCAAGCTGCCGTATCACGTGCTGCGCGATTTTCAGCCGGTCACACGGCTGACCGACGCGCCCAGCATACTGGCCGTGCATCCTTCGCTGCCGGTGAAATCGGCCAAAGAATTGATTGCGCTCGCACGCGCACAACCGAAGAAAATTCTCTACGCGTCGGCGGGATCAGGCACTTCGACGCATCTCGCGGCGGTGTTGTTTGAAAGTCTTGCGCGTATCGAGCTGGTGCATGTGCCGTACAAGGGCGGCGGGCCGATGATCGTGGATGTGGTTGCGGGGCAAGTGCCGGTGACGTTTGGCACTGCTGCGACCGTGTCGCCGCATACCAAGAGTGGCCGGCTGCGCGGTCTGGGTGTCACCGGCAGCCAGCGTTCCGCAACGCTGCCGGGGCTGCCGACAATCGCAGAAAGCGGCGTGCCCGGCTATGAGATGCTCAACTGGCTGGGGTTGTTTGCGCCGGCCAATACGCCGCGCGCGGTGGTTGATAAGTTGAATACGGAAGTGCTGCGTATTCTGCGCACGCAAGACGTGCGCGAGCGGCTTAATGCCGCCGGCGCGGAACCATCGCCGTTGGGTACCGATGCGT
>CAMDDY010000115.1 GCA_945893125.1 Bordetella parapertussis | reverse complement strand
ATCGCAATCTGATACCGTTCGTCTTGGGTGAGGTGTGTGTAGTTCATTCTTGGCAACTTTAACTTGGTGGTCGAGGGGCTCGGATGCTATCGCACCTCGCCCACCCAACCTATTAATCAGAGTTGCACTTCGAATTTGAACTCGCGACTGTTTTAAGACTGTCCTATGTATTCATCGCAGGCGTGCGGGCACGTCGTGGAGTGAAGTCGAAGGATTGGGCCAAATAGCCCCGTCACTACTGGCTGTCATTATGAAAACCAATACTTAGACTTTTGATGCCGCAGACAATTCAAGCGTCGTCACTAGCAGCTGGCGCTGTCTAGTGACGACGCGAGTTGGCGCAGACGGCTGGCGCATCACATCGTAAGAATCGTGCAGTGCGATTTAGTTCGCTGTTCTTGGAATCATAGATTGCTTTAGATGATGCGATTAAAAGGCCATTACTATCAGAGAGAATTTCGAGGAGAAGGTTATGGATGACTATGAAAATTTTGTGGCGCGGGAAATAATCAGAAATTTACAAATTATTCATAAGATTCTCTTTTTGATTGCGTTCTTAACGCTCCCAATTTCCCTTTGGTTTCTTTTTCATCATTGGTGGAAGTGGCTATGAGGGTTGCAAAATCCAGAGTGATTTTGTTGTTTTTCTCAATGGTGCCGTATCTTCTCGTTTCTTGGGGATACACGACATTAACGGACGGCGATACAAAAGCGTTCTGGACAGCAATGGGTTGTTTGCTGGGAGCAAGACTCTTTTTTGGACTAATCGAAACGCTCGGCGATGTTCTAATGTTTCACCTTTACGGGAAGAAGTTCGCCGTCGAAAGGGTAGTGAAAATTCTACGGGCCCATGAGTTCCCAATGCGTGAATATGAACACGATGATTTTTCGGCTTACTTATGCCGGATATATGACAACTTTGCGAATTATCCGCAATCCTTAAAATCGACTGCGAGAGAGATTGAGGGCGGACTAATTATGTTGGAAAGCGTTGCTGTTTGGCCCTCGGCACGATTGTGGTCAGCGTGCGATGCGGCGTTGGATATTTATGCGCCTAAAGAGCGGGCAACGAAAGTCTTAACCTGAGGAGTAGTAGCTCAATTCGAGGCACCATCCGTGGGGCACTGGTGGGGCACTCAGCCGTAAAAAGTGGCAATAATTCAGCATACAGTGCAACACTCGGTTTGCGGTAAGTGCTTGATTCTTCTATTGTCGCTTGTTGCCAATTGTTGCTAAATGACAATCGGGTATATCTCATAATCCGTTGGTCGATGGTTCAAGTCCATCAGGGCCCACCAACAAATCAAGTACTTACGAAAGCCGCAGTTTCGGCCCTGTGCTGAAATTGGGTCAGGACCGGAATAGCTGCCGTTCGCGAACCGTGGTCCAGCATGCTCAATATTGCGCGTCTGTATTATTTGACGTATATGTATAACGTGCATATACTTTGAGCGTGTCCACCCATTTCGATCCGAGGAAGGATGCCGCAAATATCAAGAAGCACGGCGTGTCGCTCTCTGAGGGTGACGGCGTGCTGAATGATCCCCTCGCGCTCACCGTAGAAGATGACGCCGCAGAGGGCGAACAGCGCTTTGTCACAATGGGAACGAACCTATTCGGGTCCCTGATGGTGGTGGTTCACGCGCCCCGGAGTGGTGGGTCACGATTCATCTCGGTGCGCAAGGCTGATCCTAAAGAGCGGAGAAACTATGAAAAAGGTATATGATTTTTCCAAAGGTAAGCGCGGCGCGGTGATTCCTGCGACCGCCAAGACGCGCATTACCATTTACATGGACGACGCGATTCTCCAGCGCTTCAAAGCTCAGTCCGAAAAGTCCGGAAAGGGGTATCAGACCCTAATAAATGAAGCACTGAAATCGTATCTTGGGTTCACAGAGGAAGCGGTGACCCAAGATCTTGTGCGTAAGATTGTGCGCGAGGAACTCGCCGCGCACGGTTAACTAACTTGGCTTCCCAAAGGACGCCTTGGCTGGATCGACGTTGAAGACGTACCCGGCATCTAGCACTCAGGCGCGTGCTTGCCGCAGCGCCGTCCTGAATTTTTCGCGCGATTCGGTGCCGTGCATGTAGCCCCAATCCTGCGGATACGTTTCGCCCGGCACGATTTTAAGATCGATGAACACCGGGCCGGTGGCGCGCAGTATGCCGGACAACGCGGCTTCCAGCGCATCGAGTTCAGAGAACTCATGCGCTTCGCGGTAGCCTGCGGCAAGCGCAAGTCCGGCAAAGCTGACTCGATCCTTGGCGGGAATCGGATGTCCGCCGTTGGCTTCATACGTGCCGTTCTCACAGAGAAAATGCAGCAGATTGCCCGGTGCGGCATTGGCGATGGTTACCAGGCTGCCGAGGTTCATCAGCAGGCTGCCGTCGCCGTCGATCACCATCACGCGGCGGTGGGGCGCGCCCAGCGCGAACCCCAGCGCCAGTGAGGATGCCTGTCCCATGGCGCCGACGGCGGTGAAGGTCGGCGCTTCCGGCTTGATTGCCAGCCACTCGAATGTGGCTTGGTACACCGGCACCACGAGTTCGTCGCGATGGTATTTCGCGATGAGCTTCAGACACTGATCGCGCTTCATCATATCGGGCTCCTTCCAACCAATAATACAAGCGGGGCGGAATTCGCGTACGCGCGTTCGATCGCGGGCGCGATGCGCTGCTCGTCGCCGGCGCTGTGCAGGAATTCATACGCAATCCCCATGGCATCAAGAATCGGCGTGACGATGCGCGCGCCATAGTTTTTTGATTGCGCGGGGGGTGCTGCGGATTCGTGGGCGAGCAGCCCCACCATCATCACCACCGGCAGTTTGTACTCAACGGCGATGCCGCGCAGCGCGTTGATCGAATCAAGCAAACCGGTATTCTGCATCAGCAGCAGCGCACGTTTGTCGCAGAACGACAACGCCGCGCATATCGACACGCCTTCGTCTTCCTTGCATACGCGCACCAACTTTAGCGTGGCGTCCGCTGCAACTCCGCGCAACACGGTTTCGCTGGTGACACGGTCGGGCACTGACACCACAAACTCGACGCCGCCGCGCTTGAAGGCGTTGATAATGGCCGTGCCCGAAATGGCCGGGGGGGATTCTACTGATGTCATTTGTTCGGATTCCGCAGTGCCGGTGAGGGTTGCAATAATACACGCCAAGCGTACCAGTCAACCGGCTTAACTGCGCATGACGTTCTCGGCTGACGATGCTACGATGCCCAAGCGTGCGGGCGGACGCTGAAAGATTCTACCGGGCGGGTAACATGAAAAAAATGCGGACACCGGGTATTTCATTTGTCATTGCGATACTGCTGATGTCGCTGGCCGCCATGGCCGGCTCGCAGGAGTACCCATCCCGCCTGATTCGATTCATCGTGCCGTTTCCGGCGGCCGGCGCATCCGATATCTACGCGCGCCTGTTTGCCAGGGAGCTGCAAGCAGCCTGGGGGCAGTCCGTGATCGTCGAGAATCGGCCGGGCGCCACGGGGCTGATTGCGACTGAACTGGCGAAGCGCGCGGCGCCCGACGGCTACACGCTGTTGTTTACCTCCAATTCGGCACATGTGCTCGGGCCCTTGCCGCGCGACCCCCGGCCCTTCGACGCGGCGGCTGACTTCACGCCGATTACAAAAATTTTGCGCTACCCGCTCTACCTGGTGATCCATCCTTCCATTCCGGCGCGGTCGCTGAAGGAATTCATCGCTTTCGGAAAATCCCGACCGGGGCAATTGATCTTTGCCAGTTCCGGGCAGGCCGGCGGCAGCCATGTGGTGGCGGAATTGTTTAACGAGGTTGCCGGCATCAAGGCGATCCATGCGCCGTACAAGGGAACGACGCCCGCGATCCAGGGGTTGATGTCCGGCGAGTCGCATTACATTTTCAACAATATCGGCGTGTCGCAGCCGCATGTCGTCTCGGGCCGTTTGAAGGGCCTGGCCGTGACCGGCGAAAAACGCTCGCCGGTGTTGCCGGAGATGCCGACCATGGCCGAGATGGGCATTGGCGGTCTGGAAGACGCGAATACCTGGATAGGGCTGCTTGCGCCCGTCAGCTTGCCGCCGGCGATAGGGGCGAAGCTCGTCGCGGAAATCACCCGCATCACGCGCGCGCCAGAGATGGAGAAACGCATTTTGAGTGATGGTTATGTGCTGGTGGCCAACACACCGGCGCAATTCAAGAGTGAAATACAGGCCGAGGTCGCCACGATGACTAAGGTGTTTCGTGCGCGCGGCATCAAGGCCGAATAACGATGTAACCATGGACATAATGAAATGACGGCTCACCCCACCTGGATCGACCACTTTCCCGAGAACTTCACCTGGTCCAACGCGATGCTCGTCACCAAGGGCATGGCCCCGTACGGCGCAGTCGCGCTGGAGGAGATCGACCGCATCGGCGAGGCGTTGCGAGCGCGGCCCGACGATCCCGATGCGTGGTGGCAGGCGTGGTCGGCGATGGCCGCCCGCATCGAGGGCGTGGCGGATGAGGCAGCGGCCCAAGGGCGCCACCTCACGGCGGGCAACTATTACATCCGCGCGGGCAACTACTATTTCACGGCCGATCGGCCGGTGCCGCCGAGTGATCGCAAATTTGAGTTGTATCGCAAGGCGTTGCACTGTTTTCATGCGGGCTTCGAGCGGCGTTATCCGCAAATGGAGCGCGTGGATGTGCCGTACGAAGGCGCGGCGCTGCCGGCGTATTTTTTGCCGGCACAGGGTGTTACTGGGCCGGCGCCGACGGTGGTGTTATTCGACGGGTTGGATAATTGCAAGGAAATGAGCGTGTTGTTCGCGGGGCTGGAATTCTCCCGGCGCGGATTCAATACGCTGTCAATCGACGGGCCGGGGCAGGGCGAGGCGCTGCGGCTGCGCAAGATACACAGCCGTTACGATTACGAGGTGGCGGGCACGGCGGCGTTTAACTACATCGCGTCGCGCCCCGACGTCGATTCCAAACGCGTGGCCGTCATGGCATACAGCTTTGGCGGTTACTACGCGCCGCGCATGGTGGCGTTCGAGCCGCGGTATGCCGCGTGCGTGGTGCTCGGCACGGTGGCGTGGGATATCCACGCGAAACAGCTTGAGCGCAAGCGCTTGATCGAGTCGGATCCCAAAAAAACGTCGCAATCGCCGTTTCAACTGCCGTGGGTGCTGGGGGTGAAGGACATGGATGCCGCGATTGAAGCGGTCAAGCGTTTTTCACTGGCTGATTGCGCCAGCCGCATCACCTGTCCCTTGCTCATCACGCATGGCGCCAATGACCGGCTGGCGTCACCCGACGACGCGCACAAGCTGTGCGAGGCCGTCAGCTCGCAGAAAAAAACCGTGAAGATATTCATGTCCAACGAAGGTGGCGCCGAGCATTGCCATGTGGATAACCGGCAGGTCGGAATCGATTATGTGGCGGATTGGCTGGCGGAAATTCTGCAGGGGCATTAAGCATTATGAAAAGAAATATGCGTACACCTATCTGGATGGGTTTTCTGGCCCTCGGCGTGTTGCATGCCGACTGGGCGCCGGCGCAGAGCCACCCCGGCTACCCCGTTAAACCCGTACGCCTGGTCACTGCGGCGGCGGGCGCGGGTGGTGATCTGGCCGCGCGCGTGGTCGCGGCCGGACTGACGGTGTTATGGGGGCAGCCGGTGGTGATTGATAATCGCGGCGGCAGCGCCGTGATCCCGGTGGAACTCGTCACCAGGGCCGCGCCCGATGGCTACACGCTGCTGGCTTTCGGCAGCACGCTGTGGCACCTGGCACTGATGCAAAACGTGCCCTATGACCCGATCAAGGATCTGGCGCCGATCACGCTGGTGGAAAGAACACCCATGATCGTGGTGGTTCATCCCGCGTTGCCCGTGACATCCATCCTGGAGCTGGTTGCGCTCGCCAAAAAAAGACCGGGGCAGATTCACTATGCGTCGGGCATTTCGGGCGCCACCACGCATTTGTTTCCGGAACTGTTCAAAGCGATGGCGGGCGTGGACATCGTGCGCGTGCCGTACAAGGGTGGCGCGCCCGCGATCACCGGGTTGATCGGCGGAGAGACGCAGTTGATGTTTGCCAACGCCAGCGGCGCCGGACCGCACGTCAGAGCCGGCAGGATTAGAGCGCTGGCGGTAACCAGCGTCCAACGTTCGGCGCTGTTTCCCGATCTGCCGACGGTCGCGGCGTCGGGATTGCCGGGATATGAAGCCTCGTCGGCGCAGTGCTTGTTCGCCCCGGCGGCCATACCCGCGGCGATAGTGCGGCAACTCCACCGGCAAGTGATCGGCATACTGGAACGGGCAGAGGTGAAACAGCGGTTTCTACAAGGCGGATCGGAAGTCGCGGCCACCACGCCGGGCGAACTCGCGGCCTACATCAAGGCTGACATGCTCAAGATGGGCAAGATCATCAAAGAGGCGGGGATCGGGGCAAACTGAGCACGGCTCGTCACGCCTTGATGCCTGCTTGCCGGATGATTTTTTCCCACTTGGGCATGTCCGATTTCATGATCTGCGTGAGCTGCCCCGGCGAACTGCCTATCACCTCGGTCCCGGCTGCGAGCATTCTGTCTTTCACCTCGGGCAGGTTGAGGATTTTCACGATCTCCCGATTCAACAAATTCACCACCGGCGCCGGCGTGTTGGCCGGCGACAGCAGCGCGATCATGGCCGTCGCCTCATAACCCGGCAGGCCCGATTCAGATAAGGTCGGCAACCCCGGCGCCAGCGCGGACGGCGCGCGACTGGTCACTGCCAGTGTTTTCAACCGGCCGGTCTTGACATGCGGTTCCACCGAGCCCGGCACGGCGAACATCATGTGGGTCTCGCCCCCCAACAACGCCGTGAGTGCGGGGCCGGTACCCTTGTAGGCGATATGCACGATATTGACTTGCGCCATGGCCTTGAACAATTCGCCCGCGAGATGCGGCGTGCCGGCGGTGGCGCCCGCGCCGTAGTTGAGCGCGCCGGGACGGCCCCTGGCAAGCGCAATAAGTTCTTTGACCGAGCTTGCGGCCACGGAGGTATGCACGGCAAGCACATTGGGCGCTGTTACCGCCAGGGTTAGCGGCGCGAAATCCTTGAGCGGATCAAAGCTGACCTTTTCCTGCAGGAACGGCAGCAGCCAGAAATTGTTGGCATAACAAAGCAATGTATAACCGTCGGCCGGGGCCTTGGCGACGATATCGATGGCGATGGCGCCGCGGTTGTCGACGATCACCTGCTTGCCCAGCGTGCCCGATAGCGCTTGCGCGATCACGCGCGCGGTCAAATCATTGAGTCCACCGGTTTGAGAGGTGACGATGCGTATGGGCTTGGCCGGAAAGTTCTGTGCTGATGCCGTGCCCGCAGTGAGCAGCATCAGCAGCACATGCATCATTGGGATCGCGGCGAGGCGTGTCACGGTAGTTTGAGATTCTACCGTGTCCTGCTTTCCTGTCGAAGATATACTCACGATGCCGGCAAATTTGATGTGAGACATTGATGCGTATCGCCACTTTTCTAGCCTATAGCCTGATGATACTGGGCGTGATCGGCGCCGTTGCGGCTCGCTATTTTGCGCTGCCCAAGGGCGTGCATCTGGGCATTTTCGCCGTCGGCGCGGGCGTGTTGATCGGTGCGCTGGAATCGCTCCATACGCGGCGCATGGGCTTGCTCGGCTCCAATGATTCCGACGGCGCGTACGACGGCATTCCTGCGGTAATCTGGGGACTGATGTTGTTCATCGTCGCGGCTTGTGTCATTGGCGCAGCGTACGCGATGGATGCGGGCCGTTGGAACACGCTGACGGCGTATCTGCATCAACGGCCCGGCGCGCTGTATGCGCTGAGCGGTTTGATGCTGATGGGCGCGGGCGCGTTGGCGTTTGTCAATCCGCATGGCTGGCGGGTGTGGTGGAAAACGCTGCTGTTTCGCGTGCCGCGTGTGTTGTTCGCAGTGGTGCTGGTGCTGGCCGGGTTGATTGCGCTGGTGTGCGGCGCATGGGAGTGGCTGGATACGCGCGATTTTCAGAAAGCGAGCCGGGTGATTCTGTCGATCATTGAATCGAGTTTGCCCGAGGGTTGGCCGCGCAGTTTGTTTAATCGGTTGCGCTGACGGTGGTCCCTATTGGCGTGCGGCGCATGCGGCGCGTGTAGCGTGTGCTCGCCCACGCGGGCGGTTTTTCTATACAATTCAGCTTCGTGTCGCGGTGCTGCCGCTTCCGGCGGCCGCAAATAAAATTATTTCTAAATCAAGGAGTTAAATCATGGCCTCAGTCACGTCGCACGCCATCCGCGCGCATCAAACCGGCGGTCCCGAAGTGTTGCAATGGGAAGAAGTCACGGTGGGCGACCCCGGCCCCGGCGAAGTGCGCGTGCGTAACACGGCGGTGGGCCTTAACTTTATCGACACCTATCATCGCAGCGGTTTGTATCCGATGCCGATGCCGCTGACGCTGGGCTCGGAAGGCGCGGGGGTGATCGAAAAGGTCGGCCCGAGAGTTAAGGGCTTGAAAGTCGGTGATCGCGTGGCCTACGCACAACCGATCGGCGCGTACGCCGAAGTGCTGATTCGTCCGGTGGCGCGGCTGGTGAAAATCCCCGCCGGTGTCAGCGATCAAGCCGCCGCCGCGATGATGTTAAAAGGCATGACGGCCTGGTATCTGCTGCGCCGCACCTACAAAGTGAAAAAGGGCGACACCATACTGGTGCATGCCGCAGCCGGCGGCGTGGGGCAGATTTTGTGCCAGTGGGGCAAACACCTCGGCGCCACGGTGATCGGCACGGTGGGCAGCGACGAGAAAGCGCCGCTGGCGAAAAAAGCCGGCTGCAAACATGTGATTGTGGCCGGCCGCGAAAAAATTTCGCAGCGCGTGCGCGACATCACCAAGGGGCGCGGCGTGCCGGTGGTGTACGACGGCATCGGTAAAGAGACCTTCATGGAGTCGCTCGATTGCCTGTCGCCGCTGGGCATGATGGCGAGTTTCGGCAATGCCTCGGGCGCGGTGCCGCCGGTGAATATCGGTCTCTTGGCGCAGAAAGGTTCGCTGTTCCTCACGCGCCCGACGCTGGTGAACTACACCGCGACGCGCGAAAACCTTGACGCCGCCGCGCGTGATTTGTTCGCGGTGGTGAAAAAAGGCGCGGTAAAAATTTCCATCAACCAAACCTATCCGCTACGCGAAGCGGCGCAGGCGCATCGCGATCTCGAAGGCCGCAAGACCACCGGGTCAACGGTGCTGCTGCCATAGTCATGGCCATGGCGTCGTTTCGACTGGGTTGCGCACTCGCCTTGGCCGTATGGGTGTGTGCGGCGGGTGCGCAAACGCCGGCGCCCAAATCCGTGCCGGTCGAGGAGCGCGGTGGCCCTGGCGCCACGCAGCTGCAACAACAACAGCGCACCAGCGCGGCGTATCGCGCGCTCGAACAGGCGCGTTATGAAAGCAAGGTGGCCGAGCAGGATTATGTGAATGCCGAAGATGTGTATCGCGACGCGCAAAAACGCGCCGACGCCCTGAAAGAGAATCTCGATAAACTCGCCAGGACGCGCGCTGCCGCGCGGGAAAAAGAATCTGCGGCGGCAAAAGCCTACGACGCCGCATTAAGCGCAGGCAGCGCCCGCTGAATAAATTAAGACTGACTTCGTAATTCAAACTGGATTAACCGTGCTACCCCTGGACAAACTACCCGCCCCGCCCGGCGGCGCGCCGCTGGCGCTGCTCAAAGGCATCACTGTGCTGGATCTGACGACATCGATTGCCGGGCCGTACGCGGCGATGCTGCTGGGCGACATGGGCGCCGAGGTTATCAAGATCGAACGCCCCGGCAAGGGCGACGATTGCCGCGCGTGGGGGCCGCCGTGGCTCGACGGCGAATCGTTATGGTTTCTGAGTGTGAATCGCAACAAGCAAAGCGTGACGCTCGATTACACCACCGATGCCGGACGCGCGGTGCTGCACGACATCGTCCGCCGCGTGGATGTGGTGATCGTCAATCTGACGGCTCGCGTACAGAAAAAACTCGGCGTCGATCACGCGGCGTTGTCTGCGGTGCGTGCCGACATCGTGCATGTGTCGCTGTCCGGCTTTGGCTTGACCGGCGCGCGCAAGGATTTCCCCTGCTACGACCTCATTGCCGAGGGCTACAGCGGCGTGATGGATTTAACCGGCGAGGCCGATAGCCCGCCGCAAAAAGTCGGCACGCCGGCAGCAGATTTGATAGCGGGCATGGACGCTTCTTACGCCGCGCTCGCCGCCTTGTTTGACCGGCAGCGTACGGGCAAGGGGCACAAGATCGACATCGCCATGATCGACAGCATGACGCGCTTCATGTCGCCGCGCATCGTGCCATATCTCGGCTCCGGTATCGTGCCTGCGCGCACGGGCGCGCGCGACAGCGTGATTTCGGTGTATCAAACCTTTGATACGCAAGACCGGCCGATCACGCTGGGTCTCGGCAACGACGGCATTTTCAAACGTTTCTGGCAGGCCGTGGGTCAGCCGGCGGTGGGCGATGATGCGCGCTATGCCACCAATGCGCAGCGCTGCGCGGTGCGCGCGGAGATCGTGGCGAAAACGCAGGACGTGCTGCGCACGCAACCGCGCGCGCACTGGCTGAAGCTGTTTGTTCAACACAACGTGCCTGCGGGTCCGGTGAATAGCGCCGATGAGGTGGCGAGCGATCCGGAGTTGATGGCGCGCGGCTTGTTTTACACCGCTGTTGATGGCGCGCGAAAAATTCCGCAAGTCGGTCTCGGCATCGCGGTGGACGACAACAACTCCAGCTATCGCAGTGCGCCGCCGCTGCTGGGTGAGCATAACCAAGCCGTGCTGGGGAAATTGCTCGGCTACGACGTCGCCAAAATCGCACATTTAAAATCCACTAAGGTGATTTAGAAAATGCCATTTAAAACAATACTTTATGAAGAAGAAGGCGCCATCGGCTGGCTCACGTTAAACCGCCCTGACGATGGCAATATGTTCACCGCCGAGATGTGCCATGAGATCCGCGATTGCATCGACGCCATCCGCCGTGAGACGCGCACGCGCGTGCTGGTGATCACCGGCGCGGGGGATAAATTTTTCTGCATCGGCGGGCGCAAAGATGGCCTCGAAGACACCAATCTCTACGCCGGCATGTTGCCCACGCTGGAAATTTACGAAAGCATCGAGCGCCTGCAAAAGCCGGTGATCGCGTCCGTGAACGGCTACGCGGTAGGCGGCGGGCAAGTGCTGCAAGTGATGTGCGACATTACCATCGCCAAAGAAAGCGCGGTGTTCCGCCAGGTCGGCCCGATGATGGGCAGCTTCGACGCGGGTTACGGCACCTGGTACCTCGAAGATCTGGTGGGCAAAAAGAAAGCCAAGGAAATGTGGTTCGCTAATCCACGCTTCACCGCCCGTGAGGCTTTGGAGATAGGCTTAATCAACAAAGTCGTGCCCGACGAAAAGCTGCGCGAAGAAACCCGCAAGATGGCGCTGGAAATCGCCGACCGCGGCGCGTTCGCGCTGGCGTCGATCAAAGCCGCGTTCACCGCGCGGCATGGCGGCGTGTCGGGGCTGGCGCGCGTGTCGCATGATCTGCTGCTGCGGCT
>CAMDDY010000114.1 GCA_945893125.1 Bordetella parapertussis | reverse complement strand
CATCCCAGCCTTCCTCGGCAAGGGCGCAGGGAGTTTCTCTGGTCCGGGTAAACGTCGTTTCGTGGTAATCATTTTGAATCACCCCTTCGAGGATACCGGATGCTGTGAAAAAACGGTTACTCGGTTAACCTACCAGCTTCCCGCAGAATCGAATAACTTCCAACAACATGAGCTTACCTGCCGGTGCAGCCAATAACAAAAGCGCCACCATCGGCGTAGCCTGCGCCATGCTCGGCGCCATCGCCTTCTCCGGCAAAACCATCATCGTCAAGCTGGCATATCAGCATGGCGTTGATGTGCTCACCTTGCTGGCGCTGCGGATGTTGTTCGCGCTGCCGTTTTTTCTGGCAATGGCGTGGTGGGCGGGTGCCGCGCATTTGTCGCGGCGCGACTGGATCGGCGTGATCGCGCTGGGCTTCATCGGCTATTACGTCGGCAGTTATCTGGATTTCGCCGGCTTGCAGTACATCTCGGCGGGCATGGGGCGGCTGATTCTTTATCTGTATCCCACCATCGTGGTGCTGATGTCCGCGTTGTTTTTGAAGCAGCCGATTCGCAAACGGCACGTGGTGTCGCTCGCGCTCTCCTACAGCGGCATCGCGCTGGTGTTCAACGCGGAGATCAACCTGGGCGCGGACTGGAACCTGATGCTGCTCGGCGCGGGCCTGGTGTTCGCCAGCGCCGTGACCTACGCGATCTATCTCATCGCGGGCAGCCGCTACGTGCTGACCATGGGGTCGATGCGCTTCACGGCGTACGCCGCCACATCGGCGTCGTTTTTTGTCATCGCGCATTTCATGGCGCTGCGCGGGCCGTCGCAACTGGCGGCGCCCAATGACGTTTACGTACTGGTGTTGATCATGGCGATCTTCACCACCGTCACGCCGCTGTGGCTGATGGCAGAGGGCTTGAAGCGCATCGGCGCGAACCAGGTGGCGCTGGTGGGCTGCATCGGGCCGTTGTCCACCATGGTGTTCGGGCAGATTTTTTTGGGTGAACGCATTACGCTGATTCAGTTGATCGGGGCGGCGCTGGTGCTGGCGGGTGTGTTGATTATCAGCCTCAAACCGCAAGCCGCGACAACGTCATAAGCGTTTGTTTCCATTCGCTTATTGAAGCGCGCGCGGCGCCCATCCCGAGTGCCGTATCAGGTTCACGACGCCGTCGCGTCATCGCGCGCGTAGTATTCTTCGTTACGCGCAAGAAAAACCGAAAGGAAAATCATGGAATTCATTGCTAATAATCTGGGTATCGTCGGTGGCGTGGTCGCGGTTGTTTTGCTGGTTTTTTTCGGGAAATTTTTTCTGTGGCTGTTCGGCGTCATCATCGTGCCCGACGACAGCATCGGCACGGTGACCAAAAAGTTTGTCATCTTTGGCTCCAACCGCAATCTGCCCGACGGACAAATCGTCGCGCTCAACGGCGAAGCGGGCTATCAGGCCGATGCGTTGCCGCCGGGCCTGCACGTGGGCCTGTGGCCGTGGCAATACGCCATCGACGTGGTGAAATTCACCATGATTCCGCAGGGCAAGATCGGCGTGGTGCAAGCCTGTGACGGCAAGCCGCTGCCCAGCGGGCGCATCATCGCGTGCGATGTCGAGTGCAGTTACTTTCAGGATGCGCGCGCGTTTCTGCTCGGCAGCGGCGAACGCGGCCCACAGATGAAAGTGATTCCGCCAGGCACCTACCGCATTAATCCGCTGCTGTTCACGGTGGAACTCGCCAACGCCCTGGATATACCGCAAGGGAAAATAGGCGTGGTTGAGGCACACGACGGCAAGGCGCTGCCCAGCGGGCGCGTGGTCGCCAAGGGCATCGAGTGCGATTCGTACCAGGACGCACAAAAGTTTTTTGCCGCGGGTGGCGAGCGTGGCCCGCAGGTCAAGCTGATTCCGCCGGGCAACTATCGGGTTAACCCGGTGCTGTTCGATGTCAAACTGGCGGATGTGATCGACATCCCGGAAAACAAAATCGGCATCGTCACCACCAAGGAGGGCAAATCGCTGCCCACCGGGGAGATCGCCGGCGGCGAAGTGCCCAACCATAACATATTCCAGGACCCGGACGCGTTCATCGCCAGCGGCGGCTTCAAGGGATTACAGGAACAGGTGCTGCTGGGCGGGCGCTACTTTCTCAACCCGCGGTTTGCCACGGTTGAAATCGTGGATATGTTTACCGTGCCGATTGCCAACGTCGGCGTGGTCATCGCCTACATCGGCAACGAAGGCAAGGATGTCACCGGCGACACCTTCAAGCATGGCAACCTGGTGTCCCGTGGCGAGAAAGGCGTGTGGGTCGATCCGCTCGATCCGGGCAAATATCCGATCAACCCGTTCACGCACAAGATCGTCAACGTGCCCACCGCCAACGTGGTGCTCAACTGGGCCACCGGCAAATCCGAGGCGCACAATCTCGACGCGAATCTGTCGACCATCACCGTGCGTTCCGCCGATGGCTTCAAATTCAATCTCGATGTGTCGCAGATCATTCACATTCCGCGCAACGATGCGCCCAAGGTGATCGCGCGTTTTGGCGACATGAGCGCGCTGGTCACGCAGGTACTCGAACCGACCATCGGCAACTATTTCCGCAATGCCGCGCAGGGCAGCGACATCATCGACTTCCTGAAGAACCGCTCCATCCGGCAAACCGAGGCGCGCGACTCGATTTCCGTCGCATTGCAGGAATACAACGTCGGCGCCGTCGATACCCTGATCGGCGACATCGTGCCGCCGGATGAACTGATGCGCACGCTGACCGATCGCAAGATCGCCGAGCAGGAGCGCGTGACCTACGAAACACAGCGTCAGGCGCAAACCGTCAAACAGGAACTCGAACAAGCCACAGCGCTCGCCTCCACGCAAGCGCGCGTGGTGGACGCGGAACGTAAAGTCACCATCGCCGAATTCGAAGCGCGCGCGGCGGTGAAATCCGCGGAAGGTAATGCGCAATCCAAAACCATCAATGCACAAGCCGACGCCACGGTGCTGCGCACGGTGGGCGAAGCCGAAGGCGCGAAAATACTCGCCGTCGGCGGCGCCGAGGCCAAAGTCATCGAGCAGAAAGTCAGCTCGATGGAAGCTGGCAATTACGCGGTGGTGCAGGTGGCCGATGCGCTGGCCAAGGGCGGCATCAAGATCGTGCCGGATATCGTCGCCGGCGGCACCGAAGGCATGGGGGGCGGCCTGGTCAACGTATTGCTCGGCAACCTGATTCATCAGGACATGGCGAAGCGTCAATCCGCCAACGGCGATAAGCCCAAGGGCGCGGGCTGAGTTTTCGCGACGGCGCAAAACGGCCATGGGGCACTTCCACCGTCCAATGCTTTGCTTCGCCGCGGCAGCCGTGACAGGGCTTGCCGCGCCGGGGATCGCCGCCCAGCCGTATCCCAACCGGCCGGTGCGTATCATTGTCTGTTTTCCGCCAGGCAGTTCGCCGGATATCATCGCGCGTATTGTCAGCAACAAGCTCACATCGCAGTGGGGCCAGCAGATGATCGTGGATACGCGCCCTGGTGCTGCCGGCATTATCGGTGTTGAAGCGGCAAAAAACGCAACGCCCGACGGCTACACGCTGTTGCTCGCGGGCGCCACCGAATTGGCCTCGATGCCGGCGCTGCGCTCGAAGCTGCCCTACGATGCGGATAAAGATTTTGTCGCGCTGACGCGCGTTGCGTCCGTGACCTATGTGATCGCGGTACATCCGTCGCTGGGCGTCAACAGCGTGAGCGATCTGGTGAAGCTCGCCAAGGCGCGGCCCGGGCAACTGAATTACGGATCATCCGGCAACGGCTCGGGCACGCATATCGGCGCGGAGATGTTCAATGTGCTGGGCGGTGTTAAAACCGTGCATGTGCCGTACAAGGGCGCGTCGCTCGCGATCACCGATCTCATCGTCGGGCAGATCCAGTTCATCGTGGCCTCGCCGATTTTCGTGCTGCCGCACGTGAGGGCCGGCAGGATCAAGGTGATCGCCACCACGGGCGCCGCGCGCGATCCGTTCCTGCCCGATTTACCGACGGCAGCCGACACCCTGCCCGGCTTCGAGACCGGACTGTGGTGGGGCATTTCAGTGCCGGCGAAAACACCCGCTGCCATTGCGAAAACGCTGCACGCCGACATCGTCAAGGCCACACAATCGGCTGAAGTGCGCGAGCAGCTCGCCAGGCAGGGTGCGGCCACACACGCCGAATCGCCGGCCGAGTATGTCGCATTCATCAAAGCCGAACGTGAACGCATTGCGCGCATCGGACGGCGGGTTGGCATTGCGCTCGATTAAATTTGTGTCCGATGACGCGATGACATTGAGTCATTTGAATATGAAATATCTTGCAGCAGGCGCGCTAGCCGTGCTCACCGTGCCGTTATGGTGCGTGGCCCAGACTTACCCCAACCGCCCGCTGCGGATTGTGGTGCCGTTCGCGCCGGGCAGTTCGCCGGATACGCTCGCGCGCATCATCGGCAACAAGCTCCTCGATCAACTTGGACAGCAAGTGATCGTCGATGCGCGCCCCGGCGCCAGCGGCGTGATCGCCGTCGACATCGCACGCAACGCCGTGCCCGACGGCTACACGATGCTGCTCGGTGGAACCACGCACTTTGCCACGCTGTCGGCGCTCAAAGCCAAACTGCCCTACGATTTCGACCGGGAATTCCTGTCACTGACGCGCGTGGCGTCGGTATCGAACGTGGTGATCGTGCATCCGTCGCTTGGCGTCAACACGATAAGCGATCTGGTTAAACTCGCCAAGGCGCGGCCCGGTCAACTTAACTTCGGGTCATCCGGCAACGGTTCGGCGCCGCATCTCGCGGGTGAAATGTTCAACGTGTTGGCCGGCGTCCAGACCACGCACGTGCCCTATAAAGGTTCCGTGCTCGCGCTGAACGATCTGATCGCCGGACAAATCCAGTACAGCATGACGTCCCCGGTGGCCGTGATGCCGCATGCAAAATCAGGCCGCTTCAAGGTGATCGCCACCACCGGCGCCAAGCGTGACCCGTTCCTGCCCGACGTGCCGGCGGTGGCCGAAACGATACCCGGCTTTGAAATCACGCTGTGGTGGGGCATGGCGGTGCCGGCGAAAACGCCCGCCCCCATCGTGAGAACGCTGCACGGCGAACTGGTGAAAGCGCTGCAATCGTCCGACGTGCGCGAGTTGCTCGCCAGACAAAACGCCATGACGCATGCCGAGTCGCCCGCCGAATTTGCCGCCTTTATCAAAGCCGAACGCGAACGCATTGCGCGTATCGGTCGGCAGGTTGGCATTACGCTGGATTAGGCCTGTTGCGGAACAATTGTAAGTATATGTTTTTATTAACTTTTTTGTATGCCGCGTGATGTGCCGTTCCACACTATAGGCGACGGATTTGCTCTAACAATCCTGCATTGCGATACTCGCGCCTCGCTCAACCTAATCAACCTAATCAACCTAACTACGCATCAGGACCCCGCATGAAACTCTGGTATCAAAGCCTCGCGCGCCAAACCGAATCCACACCCTACGGCAAGCTGCTGCGCGCCACCATCGCCGACGCCGCCGACCCCGGCACCACGGTCGATATGCGCGGCGTGGCGCAATCGGCGGGCATCGGCGTGCATTACAAGTTGCTGGAACACCACGACATGCGCGAAGTGATTTACAACGCCATGCAGGCCGAGCGCGAGGGTTACGACGCGTTTCTGGTGGGCAACATCAGCGACGCGGGGCTGCGGGAAGCGCGCGAGTGCGTGAACATTCCGGTGCTGGGGCTGTGCGAAACCAGTCTGCATGTGGCGTGCATGATGGGCGCGTCGTTTGGCCTCGTTACCATCAGCCCGAAGTGGGACGCGCGTGTGCGCGAGAACGTGGCGCGTTATCGGCTGGAACATCGCTGCGCGGGACTGGAGCCGATCGAAACGTCGCCGATTGAATTGAAACGCGCGATGATCGATATGCCGTTTCGCAAGGGCATCATCGACCAGTTCAACGCGGCGGCGAAAAAACTGCTCGACAAGGGTGCTGAAGTCATCATCCCGGCGGGCGGCGACATCATTGTGTTTCTCGCCGAATCGCATACCTATGAAGTCGAACGCGCGCCCATCGTCAACGGCATTGTCGAGCTGGTGAAAATGGGCGAGATGGCGGTGAAGTTGAAGCGCATCACCGGGCGCTTCACCAGCAAGCGGCTCACCTACGCGCCGCCCACCGGCGATTATCTCGAACGCACGCGGGCGGTTTATGGCGCGGGGGGTTATCCCGATCCTGCGAAGAATTGAACGATGAAAAACGAAAAACCTCACCGCAAAGGCGCAAAGACGCAAAGAACAGCCGCAAAGAAAATCAAACGCGGCGTTTCTGGTTCTGGCGCTTCTTTGCGTTTCCTTTGCGCCTTTGCGCCTTTGCGGTATAGCTTTTGGGGGTTATTTGCGCTCATAACCACCGTCCACGCACAAACCTACCCCAACCGCCCCATCCGCATGGTCGCGGGCATGCCTGCGGGCGGCGGCGCGGATGTGAACGCGCGGCGTCTTGCGGCGCAGCTAAACCGCATCCTCAAACAAAACATCGTGGTGGAAAACATCGCGGGCGCTGCGGGCAACGCGGCGGCGGTCACGGTCTCCGGCGGCAATCCCGACGGCCATACGCTTTTTTTTGCTTCGCATCCGGTGTTCGCAGTGAATCCGGTGTTGTATGAAAAACTGCCGTTCAATCCGGATGACTTTCAGCCGGTGGCACAGGTGAGTCAGGCGTCGCACGTATTGCTGGCGACGCCATCGCTGGCCGCGACGCGCATCGCCGATCTGATTGCGCTTGCCAAAACCAAGCCGCGCGCAATCAACTTTGGTTCCGGCGGGCCGGGCACCTCGCTGCATCTGGCGGGTGAGTTGCTCAACTACAGCGCGAAAATTGAACTGACTCACATCCCCTATCGCGGCGCGGCACCGGCGGTGGTGGCGCTGATCAGCAACGAAATTCAATTGCTGTTTGATAACTCGATGACCGCCATCGGCCATCTGCGCGGCGGCCGCGTCAAGGCGCTGGGCATTGCGGCCAAGTCACGCCTCTCGGTGATCCCCGACGTGCCCACGCTGGACGAAAGCGGCGCACCCGGTTTCGAGGCCGGCATTTCGCACGGCGTGCTGGTACTCAATGCCGTGCCCAAATCGGTGGTGGCCACGCTCAATCGCGCGATCAACACCGCCATCAGCGATCCGGAATACAAAGCCGCGATGGCCGAAATCGGCGGCACGCTGGTGGGCGGCACGCCGGAGCAGTTTGCGAAGTTCATCGCCGCCGAGCGGGCGAAATATGCCGAGCTGATCAAGAAACAGGGCATCAAGGCGAACTGAAAATGAAAAGGATGAAGGCGGAAAGATGAAAACAATCAACAGCACACCGCCGGTCAGGTTGTTTTCATCCTTCCGCCTTCCGCCTTCATCCTTGACAAACGCCCTCACGCGGGCATGTATAGGTTGCGTAATGATGTCATACGCCGCAGCCACACCCCTCGCCCAGCCCTTTCCCGCAAAAGCAATCCGCATCGTCATCCCGTTCGCGCCCGGCGGCGGCACCGACAATCTCACGCGCATCATGGCGCCGCGCCTGACCGAGTTGCTCGGGCAGCAAATCCTCATCGACAACCGCCCCGGCGCGGGCAGCCAGATCGGCACGGAGCTCGCATCGCGCGCAGCACCCGATGGCTACACCCTGCTGCACGTCGATACCTCGTTCACCAGCAATCCCAGTTTGTATCGCAAGCTGCCGTACGACACGGTTAAAGACTTCGCGCCGATTTCTGTATTGGCATCGGCGCCGGTGGTGCTGATGATTCATCCGTCGGTGCCGGTGAAGACGCTGAAGGAAAT
Source organism: Bordetella parapertussis (assembly GCA_945893125.1). GTDB lineage: Bacteria > Pseudomonadota > Gammaproteobacteria > Burkholderiales > SG8-41 > UBA5216. The sequence goes on along the minus strand of CAMDDY010000114.1, from coordinate 3,728 downwards.
GATGGCCTTGGCGAAGGCGCGTCCCGGCGAACTTAACTTCGCCACCGGCGGCGCCGGAAGCGCAACGCATCTGGGATTGGAATTATTCAAATCCGTGACGGGCCTCGATCTGGTACACATACCTTACAAGGGCAGCGGGCCCGCCGCGGTCGCCGTGCTGTCGGGGCAGGTGGTGATGACCTTCGCCAGCCCCAGCGCCACCGCCCCGCACGTGGCGGCGGGCAAGCTGCGCCCGCTCGCCATCACCGGCGCCAAACGTAATGTAGCGATGCCGCAGGTGCCGACGTTTATTGAGTCAGGCATACGCGGCGTGGATTCGGACACCTATTGGGTGTCGCTCGCGCCGGCGGGAACATCGCGCGACATCATTACCGTGCTCAACGGCGCCATGGCAAAAGTTCTGCAGGCGGCCGATATTCGGCAGCGTCTCGCCGGACTCGGATTCGAAACCATCGCCGGCACGCCGGAAGAGGCTGCCGCCCATGTGCGGGAAGCCATCGCCAAGTGGGCGCGGGTGGTGGCACAGGCTAAAATACGAGCGGAATAGTTAACCTACCGATCCTCCGGCACATTGGTCTTGATTTCCACGTCCCCCTCACCCTGGCCCTCTCCCCCGTAGCCGGGGGCGAGGGGACTATTTTTTGGGCTTGTCACGTTTCATATGAACCATTTCACCGCCAGCGACGGCCTGCGTTTGAGTTACGTCATCGACGACCACACCGACCCATGGCAGGCGAAAGAAATCCTGATCCTGCTGCACGCGGTGCTCGGCAGTTCGCGGCGCTTTTACCAGTGGATACCCGTGCTGTCGCGGCATATCCGCGTGGTGCGGCTCGATATGCGCGGCCACGGCGAGAGCGAGGTACCGGATGAAAAACATTTTTCGTTTCAGCGGCTGGTGCAGGATGTGCTCGATCTGGCCGATCACTTGCAATGCGAATCCTTTCACGTGGCCGGCTCATCGGCCGGGGCGATTGTCGCCACGCAGCTCGCGCTGGATCATCCGCGGCGCGTGAAAACTCTCGCCAACTTTGCCGCCGTGTCGGGGCTTAAACACACCAATATCGATCACCATCAATGGATCGCCAGCGTCAAGGCCAAGGGGCTGCGCGGCTTTTTTGAATCCACCATCGCGGAGCGCTTTCCGCCGGGCACGGATTCGGGTTTTGTGAAATGGTTTGTCGATGAAGCCTGCCGCACCGATGAAGATTTTTTCTGCCGCTTCGTGCCGGTGATGCGCGAAATCGATCAATCCGCGCGCCTGCATGAAATCAACCTACCGATGCTGGTGGTGGTGCCCGATGAAGACCCGCACATTTCGCTGGCGCAATATGAGGCGGTGAAAACCCATGCACCGCGTTGCGAGTTCGTTGTTTATCATGGCTACCAGCACAACATCACCGACGCTGTTCCTGCGCGCTGCGCGGAAGAACTGCTGCGTTTTTTGCGTCAGCACGGAGCTAATTAATGAAATATAACTATTTGTTTTTATTGTGTTTTTTATTGAGCGGCGCTGCTGTCGCCCAAACCGCTGACAGCTACCCCTCGCGTCCGATACGCATGTTGGTGCCGTATCCGCCGGGCGGCAGCACCGACATCGTTGCGCGCGGCATCGGCGTCAAGCTGGCGGCGCAAATGAAGCAGCAAATCGTGATCGACAATCGCGCGGGCAGCGCGGGCAACGTGGCGCACGAGCTCACCGCGCGCGCGGCGCCCGACGGCTACACGCTGATGCTGGCGATCAGCGCCATGCTCACCAACCCGGCGGTGAATCCGCGCGTCACCTATCACCCGGTGCGCGATTTCACGCCGCTGATGCTGGTGGCGCGTTCGCCCTATCGCGTGGTGATTTATCCGGGGTTGCCGGCCAACACCATGCAGGAATGGGTGGCGCTCGCGAAAGCCAAACCCGGCGCGATGAACTATGGTTCGGCAGGTTCCGGCACCGCCGTGCATCTGGCGGCGGAATTGTTTCGCATGCAGGCCGGCATCACCATGACGCACGTGCCGTACAAAGGCAGCGGGCCGGCGCTCACCGATCTGGTGGCCGGACAAATTCAGATGATGTTTGTCGGCACGCTGTCCGCAGCACCCTTGGTGAAGGCCGGGCGCGTGCGCGCGCTCGCCGTCACCAGCGCGAAACGCCGCGCCGATGCGCCGGATTTGCCCACGCTGGCCGAAACCTCGGCGCCCGGCTATGACGCGTTTGAATGGTTCTCGGTGTTCGGTCCGGCGGGCTTGCCCAAACCCATCGTTGACCGGCTCTACGGCGAACTGGTGAAAGCCGTCAACGAACCCGACCTGAAAGAGCGCCTGATAACCAGCGGCATGGATTTTGTCGGCGGCACCTCGGCGGAATTGGGCGAAACCGTCAAGCGCGACTTCGCGAAGTGGCAGCGCGTGGTCAAGGAGACCGGGCTTAAACCCGACTGACCGCCGATTGAACGCCGATTGATCGCCGATCGCCGCACAATATGGGCGACCGGTGGACACGCTGGAATGCGCCGTGCTTCAATAGATTCGCCCTCTCATTCGTCGCAACATTAGATCATCATGAACACAGCAACCTCCTACGAAACCCTCATCATCGGCGGCGGACTCGCAGGCCTGACGTGCGGCCTGCGCCTCGCCGAGCAAGGTGTTGCAGTCGCCATTCTTGAAAAAGGCGAAACCGATAGATACCTGTGCAACTCGCGCATCTGCGGCGGCGCGTTTCATGTGTCGTATCGCGACGTGATGGAGTCACCTGAAATCCTGATGAACGCGATGAAAAGCAAGACCAAGGGCTTTTCGCGTCAGAGCTTTCTGGATGTGATGGCGAACGAACCCGGCAAGACGGTGAACTGGCTGAAATCCAAGGGCTTGCGTTTTATCAAGGTGGGCGACGCGCCGCATCGCCGCACCACGCTGGCCCCGCCCATCGCCACCAAGGGCCGCGACTACTGGCACGGGCGCGGCGGCGACGTGATGCTGCGCACGCTGCACGCGGAATTAAAGAAGGCCGGCGCGACGCTGCTCTTGGGCACGCGCGCGTTGAATCTGCGCATGGCGGGCGGGCAATGCGTGGGCGTGGAAGCCGAGCAAAACGGCGCACGGGTGAATCTCGATGCGCGTAACGTGGTGATCAGCGACGGCGGCTTTCAGGCGAATCTTGATCTGGTTAAGGAGTACATCTCGCCCGCGCCGGAAAAAATCCGCCAGCGTAACGCGCAAACCGCCAAGGGCGATGGTCTCAAAATGGCGCGCGCGGTGGGGGCGGCGCTGGTCGGCATGAACCGCTTCTACGGCCACGTGCTGATTCAGGACGCGCTGACCAATGATGACCTGTGGCCGTTTCCGATGATGGACGAGATGTGCTGCGCCGGCGTGATGGTGGACACCACCGGGCGCCGCTTTGTCGATGAAGGCGCCGGCGGTGTTTACCTCGCCAATCATATCGCCGGCATGCAGGATCCGCTCTCCACCATCGTCGTATTCGATCACCCGGTCTGGGACGGGCCGGCGAAGGAATTCATCACGCCCGCCAACCCGTTGCTGGTCACCAATGGCGGCACGGTACACAAGGCCAACACGATCACCGAACTCGCGCAAAAACTCGCGCTCCCCGCCGGTGCTCTGGAGCAGACCCTCGCGCAATACAACGCCGCGGTCGATGCCGGCGCCACCGCGCAGCTCACCCCCGCGCGCAGCGTTAGCAGCCACAAAGCCTGGCCTGTCCGCACCGCGCC